>JAFXWB010000010.1 GCA_017534425.1 Bacilli bacterium | reverse complement strand
TTTCTTCCCTTATAGCTGCAGCTACTACCATTTTATCACCTAATACATGTAAGCCAACAAACGTCCGCCAATTCCTCTTTCCTTAGCCTCATAGTGAGTCATAATTCCTTCAGGAGTTGTGACGATTAAAATACCAAAGTTTTTTGCTGGCAAATATCTTTTTTCAAATTTCTCAAATTCATCTTTCTTAACAGCATGACGAGGTTTGATAACACCACATTTGTTAATGTTACCTTCTAATTCAACTATGAATTTTCCTGCCCTGTTGTCGTCAACATATTCAAAATTACCAATATAATTCTCTTTTTGCATAGTGCTTAAAACTTGTCCAATTAATTTGGAAGCAGGAGAAATAACACAAGAGTCATTCACTTGTAATTCGTTATTTCTAATGTTAGTTAAAGCATCAGCGAGAGGATCCATAAGACTCATATTTATAACCTCTAATTATATTTTTTAAATCCCATTTTAGGGGCTACTTCCCTAAAACATTGTCTGCATAAGTTTATGCCGTATCTGCTAACCATTGCGGAATGGTCTCCACAACGACTGCATTTTTTTGAAGCTTTACCGTATTTTCTTGGCAAAATATCACCTTTATTCAGTTACATAATTAACGTTGAAATTTTCTTCCATAAATTTCATAGTTTCTTCTTTAGAAATTCTATGTTTTTGAGGAACTTTCTTTTGTTGGATTTTTCTTTTAGAAATTCTGTAACCTGGTTTTTCAAAAGTAACAGAAACGTTCATACCGAAAATACCGATATCAGGGTTATATCTCATACCTGGGATATCAATATGTTCTCTAATACCAAAAGAAAGGTTTCCTTGAGCGTCAAATTGAGTAGGTTTAATATTTCTACTAATACCTTCTAAAACCATATCAATAGCTTTGTCAGCTTTTTCTCCACGTAAGGTTAATTTACATGCGATTGGTTGTTTTTTCCTGATACCCCATTCAGGGTTGGTTACTTTGGAAAAGGTTTTAACAGGAGTTTGATCGAACATTTCTTCTAAAAGATTGATTGCACGAGATAATTTTTCACCTGCTTCTCCAACACCAATACTGACAGTAGCTTTTTCGATACGTACTTCATTCATTGGGTTCATTTATTTACCTCCAATAAATCGATTACTGGTGCGTCAGTACCAATTACAAAAGCGTAATCTTTTAAAGTTAAGAACTCATCTTTTGCACTGTTTTCAATAATAATAGTATTCGGATTAGAAGATTTATTTTCAATAATTTCAGATACTGTACCTAACTCACCGGTGTGTTTACCACCAGTAACAAGAACTGTAGCTCCTTCTTCTAAAGGATATGCTTCAACGATTTCATGTTCAGGTACTTTTAAGCAAATAACATCTCCAACAGAGTATGCGTCTTCTTCAATGATAACGTTTTTACCATCGTGAAGGTTTAATTGAGTTTTTCCACCTTTAATAGTGGATTTGTTAACAATCTTAGATAATTTAGCATCAGCATCTTCGATTAAATCTAATTGTAATCTTCCTTTTCTATCTAAAAGAACTCTATAAGCTTCACCAGTTTTTGGGATTTCAACAATGTCCATGAAACCAACTGGGAATTTATAATCTTTAACTACTCTTCCATCTACTAAAACGTTACCTGAGTTGATGATCCTTTTAGCTTCTCTTGCGTTGTCAGCTAATTTTAATACATCTCTGATAACTAAAGTTAATGGAATAGAATGTTCAATGGAGTGAGAACCTGCGGAAGGTTTTACAGTCCAGGTATCTTCTTTAGGATGAATAGGCCAAGATTTTGGTGCTTTATATCTTTTAAGATGTTTTCTAGATCCCATTTTAGCCATATTAATTGTCTCCTTTATTTTTTATTCTTCTATCATCTTTTAAATCTGCATCAATAATTACTAAGTTAGATGGGTCAACTGGGAGAAATGTATTGGTTCCATCAGGTTTTGCTAAAGTAACTTCTTCGATTGTTACTTTGTAGGAAGTGTAATCTACTGTGAGAACTTCTCCTTCATGTCCTTTAAAGTCTCCACGGACAACTCTAACTTTATCTCCTGATCTGATTGGTAAAGATTTTTTACCTACTTTTTCTCTTAAATCTTTACTTAAGGAAGCACTTAAATATTTACCACGAGTGTGAGCAGGAGCATTGTAACGAGCTTTTCTTTGTTTTCTTGGTTGAATTGACATTTTTTCACCTTATACTAAAATACTTGCTGCACTACCAACACTAGGCCATCTGTCAGCTGCTTCTTTAGCAACAGGACCTCTGATTTCAGATCCTTTTAAAATTCCTTCAGGAGTAATAATAACTGCAGCATTATCTTCAAATTTAACACGAAGACCATCAGCACGTCTATATTCCTTTTTTTGTCTTACTACAACTGCATTTACAACTTCTCTTCTCATGTCTGCAGTTCCTTTTTTAACAGATGCAACAACTAAATCTCCAACACCAGCAACGTCGATCCTTCTTCTTACACCTTTGAATCCTTTTACGGAAATGATTTCGATTTCACGAGCACCAGTATTGTCAACACATTGAAGTCTTGCTCCAATTGGTAATGCTTTAGTCATGCTTGAGGTTAATGGTTTCATAATAATTACTCTCCTTTAACTTCAACTAAAACAAAATGTTTAGTTTTACTTAATGGTCTACATTCTGCAATTTTTACAGAATCACCAACATTCACATTTAAGCAATCTGGTTTGTGAACGTTGATTTTAGATTTCCTCTTTTCGTATCTTTCATATTTTTTAATGAATTTATAGTAACTACGTTCAACAGTAATAGTCCTTTCTGCTTTGTTACTTACTACAACACCTTCAAGAACTTGGCCTCTTACAGGCAAAGTCCCATGAAATGGGCAGTTAGGATCATCACATGTAGTTTCTGGTTCTTGAACGTTAAGCCCAACCATATTATCACCATTTATATTTTTTTAAACCTTTTTTTTATTCTATCTTCAGGACGAATAGACAAAATGTCACCATCAATTTCAATTTTTTCCCCGTTAGGAATCTCGAAGACAAATATAGAACCTTTTTTAGGAATAACCCTTTCTATATTGTCCATTCCTTCAATCTTAATGGTATTTTTTGTCTCATCAATAATAGTTCCTTTTAAATTAAGAGACTCGTTATTCTTACTTGTCGCATGAACATTCAAACCAATGAATTCATGATGAACTAAGTTTCTTGAAGTAATCATAATCCCAATCTCTTAACGTAACATTTACAATAAATTATGCAGTAAAATTACAAAATTTAATTGAAAAACATATCGAATAGATGAATTATCTCCTTTTCTTATTATTCTTTTTAGATTCACGGATTTCAATTGTATCAGAAGAGAAACCTAAATCGGATAAAACTTGTTTCACTTTAACTTTGTGATCACCTTGAAGTTCTATTTGACCGTTTTTGGCTGTTCCTCCGCAAGCGCATTTGGCTTTAAGAGTTTTAGTAAGCTCTTTGATATCAATATCATGTTCATCTATACCTTCGATAATAGTCATGAGTTTTCCGAATCTTCTTCTAACTGTAAATACCTTTAGAGTCTGAACTTCACGTGCAATTTCTTCACATACACAGAGTTCTTCAGGAAGCCCACATACATCACAGATTTTTGACATTTAATTCTCCTTTTGTTTTTCATTTAAAATTGTAAGAACACGAGCAATTGTTCTTTTTAATTCTCTAATTTTTCCAGGGTTTTCGACTACCCCGGCAGCTGCACTTTTAGAAACGTTTTTGGATAATTCAGTTCTGAGTTCGACCAATTTGTCTTGAATCTCATCAACTTCCATGTCCCAAATTTCTTTACTTCTTAAAATCGCCATTGTTCCAACTCTTTAAGGATAATTAAATTTAATTATTTAACTATCATCTTCTTCTACTTCTTCAGTAGCTTCTTCTTCAACAACTTCTTCTAATTCGTCGAGATCTTCGATTTCCTCAATGATTTCTTCTTCAATGACTTCTTCGGTTTCAACATCGATTTCTTCTTCGATGACGTCACCATCTTCTTCAATAATCATTTTTGGAGGAAGAATTTCAACTGAATCAGGTAATACAGTTTCTGGAGGCATAATTCTTACATAAATACCTAATACACCAGGTTTTAATTCAGCGGTAGCGAAACCTTCTTCTACAAATCTGATGGAAGGTTCTCCACATTTTTTGATGTATCCTTCTACGAATTTTGCTACAGCAGATCTAGAACCTCTGATTTTACCAGAAATGGTAACTTCCACACCTTGAGCTCCTGCGCCCATGATTCTGCGGATAGTAGAGTAAGCTACTCTCCTGAAGTGCATACCTCTTTGTAACATGTTAGAGATTTTGTATGCCATGATTTTTGGGTTGAGTTCAGGAACTTCAACTTCTTTAACTTCAATTTGTGGATTGTCTAAACCGAATTCGGTTTTGAGGGTTTGGGTAATAGCTCTAACGTTTTTACCACCTCTACCAATAACCATACCAGGTCTTTCTGCATAAACAATAACCATGGTACCTAAAGGTGTAATTTGAACTTCCATACCACCGTATCCAGCTCTTTCAAGTTCTTTTTCTAAGTATTCGTCAATTCTAGTTCTTCTAAGGCCTTCTTGAACGAAATCTTTTTCTATCATTAGTTAGCCTCCTGTAATACAATTTGAATATGAGTAGTTGGTGTATTGAACGGAGTCATTCTACCGAATGCTCTAGGGATGTAACCAGGGATTACAATACCCCTGTGGGATGAGATATGTTCAATAACTAATTTTTCAGTGTCCATACCTTTGTACTCTGCGTTAGCTTCAGCATTTTCTAAAACTTTTAAGATTTGTTCTGCAGCTTTTACAGGGTATCTACCAGCAGCCCATCCTTCTTGTCCTTTTCTGTGACCAACTTTTTTGTTGTGTCTTTTGAAAGGAACTGATTTTTTCATTTCAATAACATCTTCTAAGTAAGCTTTAGCTTTTGCTACTTCCATTCCTCTGATTGCACTGCAAATCTCAACACTGTGCTTTGGAGAAATCTTAAGAGATTTTGCCATAGCACGTGCAGTTTTTGCTTCATCAACTTCTTTATTATAAGCATATTTGTTAGCCATGTTCTAATCTCCTTATTTAAGTGGTACAAACATGGATGATCTGGTAGCACCCATACCTGGGTCTCCGTGTTGAACTCTTTTTCTGGTTGGTGCGTATTCACCAAAGTAATGACCAATCATTTCTGGTGCAATAGTGACTTCAACAAAATTTTGACCATCATAAATACCGAAAGTGGTTCCAACCATTTCAGGTATTACAATCATGTCTCTACAATGGGTCCTAACTACAACAGGACGACCATCTTTAGTTCCTTCTTTATTCAATTTTCTCATTTTATCCAAAACAATTTGTTGTCTTGGTAAGAATCCTCTTTTTAAAGATCTTCTTTGTCTTGCAGGGAATAATTCCATTACTTCCTCTAAAGACATAGCTTGAAGTTCTTCAAGAGTATAACCTTTATATTTAAATATTTTTCTTGCCAATGAAACACCCTCTATCTATCTTTTTAAACCTGTTCTCTTAGCTGCAATTGAACCAACTTTTCTTCCTGGTGGTGCATGTCTTGAAACAGTAGTTGGACGACCAGGATGTTGTCTGTTACCTCCCCCGTGAGGGTGATCAACAGCATTCATTGCTACTCCTCTTACAGTCATAAACTTCTTACCTTTAGCTTTGTAAGCATGCCATTTTTTACCTGCTTTAAGGAATGGTTTATCTTTTCTTCCTCCACCTGCTACTACACCAATACTAGCACGGCAGTTAGGATTTAAGTATTTTAATTCCCCAGATGGTAATTCAACAACAGTTTGATTAGCATCGTGAGTAACTACATTAGCATAAGTTCCGGAAGATCTTACAAAACGGCCTCCGTCTCCAGGAGTGTTTTCGATATCGTAAATCGGAGTACCTTCAGGAATTTCAGCAAGAGGTAATGTGTTACCGAATTTGATTGGAGCAGAAATACCACATTCAATTTCGTCATCAATTTGAATACTTTCAGGAGCTAAGATAAATTTCTTTTCACCATTTTCAAATTTGACTTCTGCAATTGGAGCTGTTCTTGCTGGGTCGTGAACAATGTCAATGACTTTTCCTTTGATACTACCTTCTTTTTCTAATGCATCGTAAGATCTGTATCTGATTTTATCTTTAAAACGATGAGAAGCAACACGGTGAGCAGGAGTTCCTCTTCCTCTTCTTTGGTGGATTAATCGTTTACCCATTTTTCATTCCTCCTTAGAATACTCCTAATCTGACAGCAAGTTCTTCTGCCATTTCTTCTTCAACAAGTTTGATATATGCTACTTTAACACCTTTAGTAGTAATGTGAGTGTTGACTCTTTCTACTTTTTCTTCGTATAAATCTTCAAAAGCGTGTTTGATTTGTTTTTTGTTAGCTCTGCGATCTACGACGAATGCGATTTCATTGTTTAAATCGATTAAATTCATGGTCTTTTCAGTAACATGAGGTTTAATAATAATTGAATATGAATCCATAATAATCACCTTATTTATCCAAGATTATTGGAATAAACCTCCTAACTTTTCAACAGCTGATTTGGTGTATACTGTGAGTCTTCCTGGGTGAGTACCTGGTGCTAATAATTCAGCGTTTAGGTTTTCAGCAACCACAACATCTACACCAGCGTGGTTTCTTGCACCTAAGGAAATTCCTTTATCTTCACCGACTACAACGAGAGGTCCTTTTACTTTTTTGTATTTTCTTCCTCTTGTTTTACCTCTACCAGCTCTGATTCTTTTACCTTCTTTTGCACGGATGACATCATCGTAAACTCCTAAGTTTTGGAAAATTTCACGAGTTTGTTTAGCAGTTTTTACTTCTTCAATATCATCTTCAACAATAATAGGTACTTGTTCTAAATCATCTACAACGTGACCTCTGTTTTCAACAATCTCCTTATTGGTGGTTGCTGCAACAGCTGATCTGATTGCGAATCTTCTTTCTTTTATGTTGATTTTTTCATGATGATTTTTTTCAGCTCTAGTAGGATGTGCTTGTCTACCACCAATAGCCATTGGTACGAAAGCTGCTTTAGAACCATTTTTAATCCTTGGTACTCTTGCGGTACCTCTA
>JAFXWB010000003.1 GCA_017534425.1 Bacilli bacterium | reverse complement strand
ATATTCAGCAGGGTTTTCTTTATATAATTCGTCGTTAATATGACAATGTGAATCAATCATTTTATTTGCCAACACAGAACCTAGAAAAGATCTCATCAGTTAGATCGTTTTTATTATTTTCGCCAAGGAGATCCAAAGCACAATTATATGCCTCCATTATACTTACTGATATTAAATCTATAGGCTGATCTTCATTAGTATCTTTAATTGCGTTTTTAAGATAAAAGTCCATTTGTTTTAAAATGCCTAATTGTCTAACGTTATTAAATGTTGGTTTTATAACTACTTCACCAATATTAAGTTCTTCTTTAATCTTTGTTAAAAGAGAGTTTATATCATTATTCTTTGCGGAGATATAAATATCATGTTTATTTCTATAAGAAATAATATCAGCCTTATTTGTAACAATAATATGCTTTTGATTCTTTATTAAGTCGTATAATTCATTATCGATTCCTGAATCATCTACTACAAACAAAACAAGGTCTGCGTTTTCAACTGCTTTCTTTGCTTTATCAATTCCGATTTGCTCAATTAAATCTTCTGAATCTCTAATACCTGCAGTGTCATATAAATGAACAGGAACACCAGCTAAATTAAAATCGCCTTCCACTACGTCACGAGTTGTGCCCGCAATAGAAGTAACTATAGCTTTATCCTCGTGAATAAGTGCATTTAATAAAGAAGACTTTCCAACATTAGGTTTACCAACAATAGCAATTTTAACACCTTCTTTATAAATTCGATTTTTTTCACCATCTTTAATCAAAATTTCTATTTTTTCTAGGATTTTACCGCATTTTTCTAGAATTTCTTCCTTGCTTGTAATCTCAATATCTTCATATTCTGGATAATCAATATTTACTTCAATATGAGAAAGAATCTCGCCGATACTATCTTTAATTGGTCTAAATAATTTTGAAGTTTCACCTGTTAAAGAAACCATTGAGAGATCTTTTGATTCAAGTGTTGTTGCATTAATCATGTCATTAATTGCTTCGGCCTGAACAAGGTCTATCTTGCCGTTCAAAAAGGCTCTAGAAGAGAATTCTCCATTTGTGGCCATTCTTGCCCCGTTTTTGAGCAAAACAGACATAATTTGATTAATAATCAACATTGACCCGTGAGATATAATTTCAACAGAATTCTCGCCCGTAAAAGAATGAGGTGCGACATAAACAAGTAAAACGACTTGATCAATGTTTTTGTCACCATCTTTTATAAAACCGTAATGAATTCCTTTTTCTTTCTCTTTTGTTAAATCTTTTGTAAAAACATTTGAGACAACTTTAAAACAATCATCCCCAGACATTCTAATTATTGCTAAGGCTGATTTAGCAGCAGGAGTTGCCAACGCTACAATTGTCTCAAACATAGTCTTTATAATGAAAATAGAGATTAAAATCTCTATTTTTCAACGTATTTAATTGTGACCGCTCTTCTACGACCTTCACCAGAAGATTCTGTTGTAATGTGTGAGAAATTTGACAACACATTATGAACGATTCTTCTTTCATCTGATGGCATAGGATCGAGAACTACGTCAACATGTGTTTTTTGAACTTCTTTTGCGGTTCTGCGTGCCACGCTTGCGACTCTCGCATATTTATTATTCTTGTAATCGCCAACATCTAACAAAATTCTGAATCTTCTACGGAATTTTCCAGAAACTGCCAATCTTACAATTTCATTGAGAGCTTGAAGTGTAACACCGTTCTTACCGATTAATACTGGGTTGTGATCAGTATTAATAGTGATACGAATAATATCATCTTCTAAAGAAGCTTTTGTCTTAACTTCACCAATTCCTAATGATTCAATAACATTTTTTACATATTCTTCTGCAAATTCAATTGCATCAGATAATTCATAAACTGCTATTGTAGCCTTCTTTGAAAGAAGACCTTTCTTTTCATTAGAAATAGTAAAGATAACGTCATTTTCATCAATACCAAGTTCTTCACTTGCTAATTTAACTGCTTCATCAACAGATTTTGCTGTGAATTCTTTCATAAACGCCTCCTACTTTTTCTTTTTGCCACCCGCAAAAATGACTTGAGTAAATACTGTTTGAATTAATGAGACAATAGCTCCAACAAACCAGTAAACACCCATTGCGGCTGGAAGTGTAAAGCCCATGACAATAATCATTGCTAGCATGACATATGAAACCATGTTTGCTGTTCTATTTTGTTGTTTTTGGGCAGGGTTTTTACCTAATCTTGCAACATCTTTAGTTTTTGCTTTTTGAATCCATTGTGGAACCTTCATAGCAAAGAATTGTCCGCCAGACATTAATAAAATTAATATTAACGCTGTCCACCAACCTGCTGCTACTTTTGGACCAACTTTTAATGTCTCCCAAATTGATGCTGATAAGTGAAGTCCTAAGAAGGAACCTGTTGATAAAACAGCAGATCCTGTCATAGCACCCCAAACACCAATGAATACTGGGAATTGAATAATTAAAACTAAAAGTTGTGATAAAGGATTAACTTTGTGTTTTTTATACAAACGCATTTGCTCTTCAGCAAGTCTTTGTTTTTGAGCTTGATTTGTGTTTGCATTTGGATATTTTTGCTGAATTTTCGCCAATTCTGGTTGTAATTCAGTCATTTTTCTTTGTGCCATTGTAGATCTGAATGTGCACAAGAAAATAAACATTCTAACGATAACCGTTACTAAAAGAATTGATAAAATTTGAGGACCACCTGTTTGGTATGCTGCGCTTATTTGTGCAGGTGATGCATTCTTTCCTCCTGCAAATGCACGAGCGAAAGTATCAACTAACCAGGCAACTGGATAAACAATTAATCCTTCGATTAAGTGTCCGCCTTTTCCCCAAGCGTCTTTCCAAGTAACTTTTTCTAATTTAATAGAAACACCATTGTAGTTACCGTATTCTACTTCATCATAGACTGTAATATAGGAATGATATTTACTGACTGCGGAATCAAGAGAAGAAAGATAATAATCTTCAAAATCTAATGAAGCGACATGAGAAAAATCATCATTTTGTCTTAATTTTCTATTAATTGCTTTGTAATTATCATATGAACCATTCGACTCAGTTCCATAGAATTTTAAATAGCCATAATCTTTTAAACAGGAAGCTAAAGCTTCTTGATTAGGATTATTTAAATCAATAACAGCATCTGCGTGATCAGTGTTATATTGACTGATACATTGATTAAATACTTCTTGGTCAAAATCAATAAAATAATTGATTGACGGCACTGCAATCGATGAAGATTTCGCAGATGAGTAAATTTGGCTTATTAAACCTGTTCCAGGATATCCGGTGATGTTTCCGTTGTCGTCTGTATTAGCTTTGATAACTTGACGAATTTTGCTTTCCCCAACCGGTTGATTGTAAAAAGCTTCGCGATCATCAAATTCAGATCCTTCTACTACAAATTGAGAAACACCAGGCTCTAATGCATAGGCAATTCTGCTCTTTTCTTTTGGTGTACAGAAGTTTGCTGTACAACCAGAAGCAAACAAAGCAACAGTAGCTAAACCTATAATTCCTAATGTTAATTTATTTCTTCTTTTCACGTATTTTTCCTACTTTACTAATTGTTGAATCTCAGATTTTATTTCCTCAAAATTGTCAATTTCGTAGTTTTTTCTAACAATTATTACAATGTCGATAGGTTCTTCGAAATTTGTGGATAACCCGATAGCGGCCCTAACTTGTCTTTTAATTCTATTTCTAATAACGGCATTTCCTGTCTTTTTTGGAACTGAAATTCCAAATCTGGAATAGCCTAATTCGTTTTCTAGCCTATATGATACAAAAAAACTCGTTTTTTTAACATTGGCCGCTTCTATAACTTTCTGAAATTCAGAATACTTTTTAATGCGATTTTTAACAATCATTAAAAATTAGATAGCGATTCTTGCTCTTCCTTTAGCTCTACGAGCTGCTAAGACTTTACGTCCACCAGCTGTTTTCATTCTTTGGCAAAAGCCATGTACATTGTGTCTATGTTTGTTTGATGGTTGAAATGTTCTTTTCATAACTGATCTCCTCTGTGCCTATTACAGCACGCGTTAAAGATTATACATATGCACTCATACATAGTCAAAGATAATTTTGCGCGCAGGCCGGCCTACACGACCTTATTAAATGAAAATCAAGAAGTTTGTAAAATTTTTCCACAATTTTGTTCGATTAATGCTTACTTTTTGAGTGGTTTTCCACCTAATTTTTAGTTATTCACACATTGTTCCTTTGATGTCAATAATTTTTGTGGATTTTAAAAAAATCGTAGTATTAATCGAAACTTTTTGATAATATGTTTGTGTCATTAATATCTGTATTGTGGATTAAATAAAACCGACTTATCCACATTATCCACACACACTAAAATTTCTATTTGTTAAATTTGTGGATAACTCAAATATATTCGATTAATTCTTATTAATTTTATATCAAATTTTGTGGATAACTTTTAAAACTCTAAAAACTCATTGATATTTATAAAATAAATAGTATACTTATCGTCAAAATTAATAGGTGAACAAATATGAATGAAACGATTTCAGAATTACGCAGCTCTTGGCAAAGAATACAAAATGAATTAGCAAAGAGTATTGAAGATCGTCACTTTTTTGATGTTTACTTAGGAGAATCTTACATCCATTCAATTGAAAATGGAAAAATGACTGTTGTTGTTGGTTCAAATTTAGCAGTTACCATTCTCAGTACTAAGTACACGACACAAATTGAAGACGCCGCAAAAGCTGTTTTAGGTATCCCTGTTAGGGTTACATTTAATATTAAAGAAAATATAAAAGTAAATACAGAAGTTTCTGAAGCAAAAGAAACATTTTTTAAGAGCCAGATTATCAATCCTTCTTTAACGTTTGATAGTTTCGTATCCGGGCCATCAAATTTGGAAGCAAAACAAGCAGCATTATACGTTGCGCAAAACCCTGGAAAAGGATTTAATCCTTTATTTATCTATTCAAACTCAGGTTTAGGCAAAACACACTTAATGCAAGCGATTGTAAATTATGTGCACGAAAATATGCCTGGCAAAAAGGCACTTTATTGCGATTCAATCGACTTCTTTAATGAATTTGTTAGATTCCTTGGTGGAGAGCAAAAAGGAACTGCCTTTAAAGATTATTGCACTAGTTTTGATTTCTTCTTAATCGATGATATCCAAAACATCGCATCCAAAGAACAAACACTGGTTACTTTCTTTGAAATTTTTAATTCATTATATGCACAAGGAAAACAAATTGTTATCACAAGTGATAAACACCCAGCAGAACTTAAGTCATTTGATGAGAGACTTAAGTCAAGATTTGCTTCCGGTTTAACAATTACAATCAATCAACCAGATGTGCAAACTTGTGTTGCAATACTAAAAAACAAAATTGAAAACAGTTTGCTAGACATCAACGCATTTGATCCAAAAGTATTAGATTTGATTGCTACAAACTTCTCAAAAAATATCAGAGACATAGATAACGCATTCAACAAACTCCTCTGGTATGTAACAAGTTTCCGTCCAACAAAGTATATTGATATGGAAATCGCCTACGAAGCTCTTCAATCTTTGATTGATGTAAAGCAATCTAAGCAGAAATTAAATGAACAAAGAATTATTGCAGTAGTCGCTGATTACTATAACAAAACACCTTCTCAAATCACTTCAACCTCTAGACAAGGTGACTTAGTATTCGCAAGACATATTGCAATGTACTTGATAAGAAAAATGCTTGATACTCCATATACTAAAATTGGTATGGTATTCGGCGGTAGAGACCACTCAACTGTTATGAACGGAGTTGAAAAGGTGGAAAAAGAGTTGAAAACTAATCCAAATATTGAACAAGTTATCAACGAGGTAAAATCACGTTTAAAAGCATAATCTTATATAAATACGTGTGCGCGAGCCAAATCGTGTGATAAAATATAATGTTATACACTTATCCACATTATCCACACGCCTAATAATATAAATAAATTTATAAAGGGAGAAATAAATAATATGAGATTCACAATTGATAAAGAAGCATTACTTAAAGGATTAACTTTAGTTAGCAAAGCAATTCCTCCAAAAGCAGAAATTCCTATCCTTGCAAATGTTAAGTTAGCTATGACGGAAAAAGGATTAGAGATTACTGGTTCTGATAATAATATTACTATTTGTACAATCGTTCCTTTCATGATTGGTGAAAAGGAAATTATTCGTAATTCACAAGAAGGTGCTACATTAGTAGCAGCTAAAATTTTAAGTGAAGTTGTTCGTCACTTAGATGATGACACATGTACATTTGAATTAATTGATACATCAATCTTAAAAATCGAAGATTCAAAATCAAACTTCAAACTTAATTCAATTCGCGCAGAAGAATATCCAGAAATTGATTTAACCGTTTCTGGTGCATCATTAACTCTTCCAGGCAAAGATATTCAAACTCTTGTTGACTCCACCGCTTTTGCAGCATCCGTGAAAGAAACAAGACCAATCCTAACTGCAGTCAACCTTGAAGCAGGCAATTTTAAACTAACTGCAACAGCCACTGATACAGCAAGATTAGCGAGAAAATCCATGGATATTGAGTCAGATGTTCGCTTTGTCGCCAACATTGCAGCGAAGAAATTAATCGACATTGTTCGTAGTTTTGAGGAAGAAGATGAAGTCACAATTGCAGTCAATGAAAAGAAAGCTGTTTTTGCATTTGGTAACTCAGTTATTTCCACTAGATTAACAAGTGGTGATTATCCAAATACAAAAAATATTTTCCCAAAATCATTCAATTACAGCCTTGAAGTTAATGCTCAAGAATTCCTTAAAGCTATGGAAAGAGTCTCCCTTTTATCCACTGAATATGAGGGTGTTGTGAAACTCATTATGGATCAAGATGAAGTTGAAATGATTTCAAGATCTTTGATGGTTGGTTCCGCAAACGAAAAACTTCAAGTTTTTCAATATGCAGGTGAACGCTTAGAAATCTCCTTCAAAGCATCGTTTGTTGCAGATGCAATTCGTGCATGTAGAAGCGAGGATGTAACCATTGCATTTGTAGGCGAAATGAAGCCATTTGTTGTTAGAAACGTCAAAGATGAATCCATCGAGATGTTAGTCACTCCATTGCGCTCATAAATAGCGAAAAACACATATTAAAAACATATTGGAATTCAAGGGAATTAAATATTCCCTTTTATTTTTATATATGTTAGAATATTCCTCGAGGACAAGAAAAACACTTTTTTATGATTAAAAAAACGACCGAAATTACTATCAATACTGAGTACATAACTTTAGGTCAATTTCTCAAACTTGCGGATATTATTCAATCTGGTGGAGAAGCCAAATCGTTCTTGGCTCAAAATGAGGTTGAAATAGACGGAATATCTGACAATAGAAGAGGAAGAAAACTTAGAGGAGGAGAAATTGTTGAAATTCTTGGTCAAAAATACGAGATCAAAAGATGATTGTTAAAAACCTTATCCTCAGGAATTTCCGAAATTATGACTATGTTAAGGTCGAGTTTGATCCGAAGCTAAATGTTATTATTGGTGAAAATGCAGCCGGAAAGACAAATTTAGTTGAAGCAATTTACTTTTTGTCCTTGGCTCGTTCGTTCAGAACTTCAGAAATTAGCGATTTAATCAAAAATAAGCGCCAATATAGCCAGATTGAAGCGACTGTCGAGCAAGATACCATAACAAAAGATATCGTTGCTCTAATGACTTCTTCTAGCAAAAAGTTTATTTGTAACGAAAAACCAATTAGGAAAATATCCGATTTATCTAAACTAATAAACGTTATAGTCTTTGAACCGAAAGACACGCTTATGTTTAGTGATTCACCTTTGGTGAGACGAAATTACTTAGACATCAACTTATCTAAGAAATCTCCTATATATCTCGAGAACTTAATGATGTTTGAGAAACTACTTAGAGAAAGGAATGCAATTTTAAAGAAGGATATAATTGATAAAATACAACTTAATGTTGTAACTGAACAAATGATTGAAGTTGAAGAAAGCATTTGTAAGTATCGTTCAGCTTATATCAACGAAATTAACAACATCCTTTCTCGGTTAATCACCAAACTTAAAGGTGAAAAAGAAACCGCCGAATTAGTTTACTTGCCGTTTATGAAATTAGATGGCGAGTTTAAATCTTCGTGCGCGCGTGCCTACGAGCATAATGTGGAAAGTGACATCAAACACAAGATGACACAAATCGGGATCCACAGGGAAGATATGAAACTCATTCTCAATGGAAAAGATATCTCCCAACAAGGTTCTCAAGGCGAAAACAGAATTGCTGTTATTGCCATTAAATTAGCCCCATATTTCTTAATCGAAGATAAGGCTAAAAAACCAATCGTTATTCTAGATGATGTAATGTCGGAATTAGATGATGATCACAAGAAACGATTATTAATGTTTATCAAAAACGAATTAGAACAGGTATTTATTACGACAACAAAAACAACAATCAAGGATGCCTCTATCTATGAGGTGTCAGAGCATATCATTACAAGGAGGAATGCTAAATGGTAGAACTAGATGAAAATGTCGAACTTAACGTAGACGCATCAAACGAAGACAAACCTGATGCTGATTATTCTGCTAAGGATCTTCAAGTTCTCGAAGGCCTTGAAGCTGTACGTAAACGTCCAGGTATGTATATTGGTACAACCGCAAGCGCAGGTCTTCATCACCTTGTTTGGGAAATCGTTGATAACTCTATCGACGAAGCCCTTGCAGGTTTCTGTGACAGAATTATTGTTACAATCAACAAAGGCGACACTATAACCGTCGATGATAATGGTCGTGGTGTTCCAGTCGACATCGTCGCAAAATCAGGCTTATCAGGCGTAGAAACCGTTTTTACGATACTTCACGCTGGTGGTAAGTTTGGTGAAACCGGTGGATATAAGGTTTCTGGCGGTTTACACGGTGTTGGTGCCTCTGTTGTTAACGCTTTATCAGAATGGCTCGAAGTAACCGTTAAAAAGAACGGAAAGGTCCATTACATAAAGTTTGGTCGTGGTGGAAAACCACTACAACATCTTGAAGTTATTGGTGATTGTGATCCAAAGGAATCTGGAACTGTTGTTACATTTAAACCAGATGACACCATCTTCACCGAAACAACAACATATAATTACGACATCATTTGTGACCACTTAAAACAAATGGCTTATCTTAATAAAGGTGTCAAAATTATCGTTGAAGATGATAGAGTTTCACCAAAATTAACTGAAACATATTGTTTTGAAGGTGGTATTAAAGAATACGTCCAAGCAATTAACTTCAATAAACGTCCAATCATGGAAGATGTTATTTATTGCGAAGGTCGTGGTAAATACATTGCTGGTGGAGAAGATAAAGGCCACATTTATTGTGAAGTTGCTATGCAATATAACGAAAGCTACAACCCAACAATCTTCTCATTCTGTAATAACATCCATACACACGAAGGCGGAACCCATGAAGAAGGTTTCAGGCTTGCAATGCGTCGTGTCATGAATGATTACGCCAGAAAAGCCAAAATCTTAAAAGATGGTCAAGATGATCTTGAAACTTCAGATATTCTTGAAGGTTTAACTGCAATTATTTCAATTAAGCACCCAAACCCACAATACGAAGGACAAACAAAGACTAAATTAGGTAACTCCGAAGTTAGAAAAATTGTTTCCCAAGTTGTTGGTGACTCTTTAGAGAGATTCTTAATGGAGAATCCAAAAGTTGCAGAAAACATTATTCAAAAATTAAGAATGGCCGCAACTGCTCGTATGGCAGCACGTGCCGCACAAGAATCAGTTCGTAGAAAAACTGGTCTTGAAGTTACTACACTTCCAGGAAAATTAGCAGACTGTTCAAGTAAAGACCCATCAAAATGCGAACTTTACATTGTTGAGGGTAACTCTGCTGGTGGTAGTGCTAAGAACGGACGTGATAGAGAAACTCAAGCAATTCTTCCTTTAAGAGGAAAAATCTTAAACGTTGAAAAAGCAACCCAAGAAAAAGCATTTGAAAATGCTGAAATTGGTAACATGATTGTCGCTATTGGAGCTGGTATTGATCCAGAATTCAATATCGAAAAAGCACGTTATCACAAGATTGTTATTATGACCGATGCTGATGTTGACGGATCTCACATTAGAATCTTACTTTTAACATTCTTCTTCAGATTTATGAAGGAACTTATTGAGGCAGGCTATGTTTACATAGCGCAACCACCTCTATTTAAAGTTGATTATCATGGTAAATCCTACTATGCATATAACGATGATCAACTCGAAATCATCAAGAAACAACTTAACCTTAAACCTGGATATCCATTCCAACGTTATAAAGGTCTTGGTGAAATGGACGCAGAACAACTTTGGGAAACGACAATGGATCCAAAAGCACGTAAGATGTTACGCGTTTCTATGTCCGATGCAATTGAAGCAGATAAAGTCTTTACTGACTTAATGGGCGATGAAGTTCTTCCAAGAAAAGAATTCATTGCTAAATATGCTAAATTCGTTAAGAACTTAGATATCTAATGAAAGGAGAGTAAGAATATGGCAGACGAAAGAAAAGAAAACGAAGTTGTCGAAGAAGAACAACAAGAACAAGCCGCTCCTGAAATTCAAAGTGGTATTGCTGCTGGTCTTTCCGACACAGATTTATCTCAATTAGTCAGAGATTCATTCCTTGACTATGCAATGTCAGTTATCGTTGCTCGTGCTATTCCAGATGTCCGTGATGGCTGTAAGCCAGTTCATAGACGTGTTATTTATGGCATGCACGTAACAGGTATGTTCCCAGGTACTCCTTTCAAAAAGAGTGCTCGTATCGTTGGTGACGTCATGGGTAAATATCACCCACATGGCGACGCTGCAATTTATTCAACATTAGTTAGACTTGCTCAACCATTTGCAATGCGTTACACACTTGTCGATGGTCACGGTAACTTTGGCTCAGTTGATGGCGATGAACCAGCAGCTATGCGTTATACCGAAGCAAGAATGACAAAACTTGCAACCGAAATGGTTAGAGATCTCAACTGCAATACAGTTAATATGATTGATAACTATGACGGAACTGAAGTTGAACCAGAAGTTTTACCATCACGCTTCCCAAATATCCTTGTTAACGGAAGTAATGGTATTGCTGTTGGTATGGCAACTTATATTCCAACTCACAACTTAGGCGAAACTATCGATGCAGTTGTTGCAGTTGCAAGAAATCCTGAAATTACTCCTGTTGAGATTATGCAAGATTATTTGTTTGGTCCTGACTTCTCAACTGGTGCCACAATTTTAGGAAGAACTGGTATTAAAGACTACTTTGAAACAGGTACTGGTTCTATCGTTATTAGATCTAAAGCAGAGATTAAAGAAAACGAAAAAAGTGGCAAAAAACAGATAATTATTACAGAAATTCCATATCAAGTTAACAAAGCAAACATGATCGAATCAATGGCTCATTTAGTCAGAGATAAGGTTGTGGATGGAATTACTGATATTCGTGATGAATCTTCAAAAGGTAACGTTAGAATTGTTATTGATGTTAGACACGATGCAATTCCAGAAGTTATTTTGAATCAACTTTATAAAATGACTCAACTTCAAACAAGCATGGGCATTATTATGCTTTGCTTAGTTGATGGTGCTCCAAAGATTCTTCCAATTACCGAAATTCTTAAACACTATCTCGATTTCCAAGTAGAAGTTGTTGAAAGAAGAACAAAGTTCTTGCTTGCTAAAGATGAAGCAAGAGATCACATTGTTTGTGGTTTACTTAAAGCAATTGCAAACATTGATGAAATCGTTGAGACAATTAAGAAGAGCGCAACTCCTGAAGAAGCAACAAAGGCATTAATGTCTAAGTTTGGATTCTCTGAAGAACAAACCGCTGCTATCTTAGCAATGACCCTTCGTAGGCTTACAGGTCTTGAAGAAGGAAAACTCGAAGACGAAAGAAAAGAATTAGAGGAAAATATCAACAAATACCACTATATTTTGGAATCTAGAGACCATATCGTTGATGTTGTTGTTCAAGAATTAATCGAAATCAAAGAAAAATATTCTGATGAACGTAAGACTGAGATTTCTGATGAAGCTGCAACTATTGAAGATGAAGCTTTAATTCCACAAAAAGAAATCGTCATTACACTTTCAAAGAACAACTATGTTAAGAGAATGGAAGCAGATACTTTCCGTACTCAAAATAGAGGTGGTCGTGGTGTTAAAGGTGCTGCCTTGCATGAAGAAGACGAAGTTGCAATTATGCATAAGACTAGAACACACGTTGATGTCTTGTTCTTCTCCAATTTAGGTAGGGTTTATAAACTTAGAGGCTATCAAATTCCAGAAGGAAGTCGTGTTTCAAAAGGAATTCCAATTCAAAACTTACTTCCACTTGAAAAAGGCGAAAAGATTATGTCAATCATTTCAGTCTGGAATTACGAAGAAGGCAGATTCTTGTTCTTTGCTACAAAAGACGGTTTAGTAAAACGTACTTCAGTCAAAGAATTTGAATCAGTTCGTAAGAATGGTAAGATTGCAATTTCACTTCGTGAAAACGATTCATTATTAGATGTTAAATATACTAAAGGAAGCGAAATTATCTGCCTTGCTTCAAGCAAAGGTAAACTTGTTAAGTTCAACGAAAACCAAGCAAGACCACTTGGTCGTACAGCCTCTGGTGTTAAAGGTATCGAACTTGACGACAATGCCCAAGTTATTGGCATGACAACCTCACTTGAAGGAAATTACATTCTTGTTATAACAACACGTGGTTTTGGTAAAATGAGCGAAATCTCTGAATACCGTGAAACAAAACGTGGTGCTAAAGGTGTTACAACAGTTAACGCAACAGTTAAGACTGGTAAACTTGTCGCGATGAGAGCAGTTAATGGTGATGAAGACTTAATGATGGTTACCAATAATGGTACAGTCATTAGAATTCCACTTGATCAAGTCAAGGTCGCACACCGCGTTACTCAAGGTGTTAAAGTCATTAGACTTGATGATGACAAGCAAAGAGTCTCTTCAATGACCGTTGTTCCACACGAAGAGGAAGAGTTGAATGAAGAAGCAGTTGCTGAAGAAGCACCTGCTGAAAACGAATAAAATTTGCAGGAAATACCGTAAATTTTGAGAGGTAAATATTATGTTAGACATTAAATTAATCCTTGAAAATCCTGATGCAATCGCAGCTAAACTTGCTAAGAAAGGTTGTGTTGTTGATTTTGCTCCACTTATTGAATTAAACAAAAAACGTAAAGAACTCCTTGTTTCAGTTGAAAATGCAAAAGCAGAAAGAAATAAACTTTCCGCTTCTGTTCCTCAAGTAAAGAAGGAAGGTGGAGATATTAATGCTATCTTCGCAAAGGTTAAGGAAATCGCTGCAAAGAGTGCTGCAGAGGAAGCTGAACTCGCAAAGATTGAAGAAGATATTAAAGCTTTCTTAATTCCTCTTCCAAATCTTCCAGATGATGATCTTCTTCCAGGTGGAAAAGAAAATAACAAAGTTATTCATGAATATGGAAAACCAGTTAAATTCGATTTTGAGGCAAAGAATCACGTCGATTTATGTGAATCCCTTGGCTTAATTGATTACGAACGTGGTGCAAAGATGAGTGGACACGGTTGTTGGGTATATACAGGCCTTGGCGCACAACTTGAATGGGCATTACTTAACTATTTCGTTTCTGAACATTTAGCAGATGGATACACAATGATCCTTCCTCCACACTTATTAAACGAAGAAAGTGGTTATGTTGCAGGTCAGTTCCCAAAATTCAAGGATGATGTATTTTGGCTTAGCAATTCCGAACCAAAGAAGTTCATTCTTCCAACCGCTGAAACAGCTCTTGTTAATATGCATAGAAACGAAATCTTAGATGAAGACGAACTTCCAAAGAAATACTTTGCGTATACACCATGCTATCGTAGAGAAGCAGGTACATATCGTACAGAAGAACGTGGTATGATTCGTGGCTATCAATTTAATAAAGTTGAGATGTTCCAATACACCACAGAAGAAGGCGATATGCCAGCATTCGAAGAGCTTGTTACAAAAGCAATTAGATTACTTGATAAACTTGGCTTAACATTTAGAGTTTCTAAACTTGCAGCAGAAGATATCTCAGCATCTATGGCTAGAACATATGATATTGAGATTTACATTCCGTCAATTGGAATCTATAAAGAAGTTTCTTCAGTCTCAACTGCTCATGATTATCAAGCAAGACGTGGAATGATTAGATATCGTGATAAAGCAACAGGCAAAACCAAATTTGCTAGAACCTTAAATGGTTCTGGTCTCGCCACATCACGTGTCTTCCCAGCATTAGTTGAACAAATGCAGCAACCAGATGGTTCAGTTAAAATTCCAGAAGTCTTAAGACCATGGATGGGCGGACTTGAATATATCAAACCTATAAAGAAATAAACAACTTAAAGATTAGGCGACATTTATTGTCGCTTTTTCTTTTACTTTGTTATAATAGTTGAGCCATCGCAATGGTCTACTACGAACCAGGTCAGGACAGGAATGGAGCAGCCTTAAGGAGATCAGGTCATGTGCGATGGTTTTGCATTTATGGACACACAACTAGACGAGAAATTCATGGCTGAGGCATTAAAAGAAGCGGAAAAATCCGCAAATTTTGATGAAGTACCAGTTGGGGCGGTCATTGTAAAAGATGGAAAAATAATTGCTCGTGGCCATAATTTAAGAGAAAGAAAAAATGATCCAACAGCCCATGCTGAAATTGTCGCAGTTCGCAAAGCTTGCAATAAACTCAAATCATGGAGACTCGAAGGTTGCGCAATTTATGTAACTATCGAGCCATGTTCAATGTGCGCCGGGACTCTTCTGTGGTCTAGAGTTGCTAGAATTGTTTATGGTGCTAAAGATCCTAAAGGCGGTGCTCTAGGTAGTAGTTACAACCTCTTTGAGGTTAAAAATATTAATCACCACCCAGAAATTACTGGCGGTGTTCTTGAAGAAAAATGCTCAACCCTTATGACGTCATTCTTTAGAAGCAAAAGATAAATAATTTATACACTGTATATATAATTTTGATATACTTTATATGCAAAAGTTTACTTTTAGTATTTCAGTATGTTTCACGTGTTAAAGAAGTTTAAAAAAGAAGTAAATAAAGAACATTTTCCTTTAGACTTAGAAAAAGGTTTAACAAGTCAACAGGTTCAGCAAAGAATTGATGATGGTCTTATAAACAAGACAAAGAAACACGTTACTAAGTCTTATTTGAGAATTGTTTACGAAAATGTTTTTAACTTTTTCAACGTTCTTTTGTTTGCAATTACCGCTGCAATGATTGTTGCAAGAATACCAATTGAGAAATTCTTATTTGCAGGCATTTTGGTCCTTAATATAAGTATTGGTTTATATCAAGATATAAGAGCAAGAAAACTTATCGATAAATTGAAAGTCGTATCATCCGTTAAAGTTAATGTTTTAAGAGATGGCGAATTTAAAGAAATAAAAGCAAACGAAGTTGTCCTATCAGACATCATTGCCATTAAACAAGGAAACCAACTTGTATGTGATGGAACTATTGTTGATGGATTTGTCGAATTAAATGAATCCTTGTTAACGGGCGAATCGAAAAATATTTCAAAAACAATTAATGATGGAGTTTATTCTGGATCATTCGTTTCAGCAGGGCGTGCATTATACCGTGTTGACCGTCTCGGAAAAGAAAATTATGCGGAAAAACTGCAGCAAAATGCTAGTAAATTCAAACGCGTTAATTCAGAAATGCTTTTATCATTAAAGAAAATTTTCAAGATAATTGGCTTTGTTGTTGTCGCATTAGGTATTGCTCAAATAATCAAATATAGAAACGATTTAACAGACATTCATTCAGATGTATTTACTGAAACCATTTCTTCTATTTCAACATCTTTGGTTGGTATGACTCCTATTGGAATGTATCTTTTAACATCTGTTACTTTAGCTGTTGGTGTTATTCGTTTAGTTAGAAGAAATATGTTGACACAGGACATGTATTGTATTGAGACTTTAGCAAGAGTAGACACTTTGTGTCTTGATAAGACAGGAACATTAACAGACGGAAATCTTAATGTTTTAAAAGTTGTAAGCACAAGTGACACAAGCGAAAAAGACTTGGCAAAAATAATAAAAACTTTAGTTGATGCAACAAAAGATGAAAACGCAACAGCAAGAGCAATTAAAAAGGAATTTGAAAATTTAAATAATTTCGATTCTTATTCAGCAATACCTTTCAATTCTGAAAGAAAATATTCTGCAGTCATGCTTGAAGATGGTCGTTCAATTGTTATGGGTGCTAGAGAATTTATTCCGCACTCAAATAAAGAAGTAGACGAGATGTGTAGAGAATATGAAAAAGACGGAATGAGAGTCCTGGTTTTAGCTTTGCATTCACATGTCATAAGCATTGATGAAAAATTAGAAGAATCACAAGTAATTGGCTTTATTGTTTTACAAGATCATATCCGTGATGATGCACCAGCAAACATCAAATGGTTTAAAGAAAACGGCGTAAATATACGCATAATTACTGGAGATAATCCAGAATCTGCAGCTGAAATTGCTCGTCGTGCGGGCATTGATAGAGCAGACAAATATATTTCCTTAGAAGGAATGTCTTTAGAAGAAGTTAGACATGTAACAAGAGAATACACAATCTTTGGTCGTGTTACTCCTGAACAAAAAGAAGTAATTATTGAAGCTCTAAAAGATGACGGACATACAGTCGCTATGACTGGAGATGGTGTTAATGACATTTTAGCGCTTCGTGTAGCCGATTGTTCAATAGCTATGGCCTCTGGTTCAGACGCTGCAAAAAACGTTGCTCATCTAGTTTCACTAGATTCTTCATTCTCTTCACTTCCAGATGTAGTAAGAGAAGGACGTAGAGTTATTAACAATTTGCAAAGAACTGTCTCTGTTTTCTTAATTAAAACAGTTTTTGCTGCGGTATTGACCTTCTTGTTCCTTGTTGGGACATTCAAATTAAGCGCAAAATATCCATTCGATTTAGCGAACATGTATTTATGGGAAATACTTTGTATTGGAATCGGTTCATTATTCTTGTCACTGCAGCCAAACGATGAACAAATTAAATCAAAATTCCTAATGAACGTTGTCTTTAGAATAATTCCTGCTTCTACAGTTCAAATTGGCTTAGTTGTTTTCTTCTTCCTTTATTGTAAAGATGCTACAGCGGCGCAGACTCTTTCTGTATTGGCATTCTCAATATTCAGTTTCGTAATTTTCATTCGTGTTTGTTTGCCATTTGATGTCTATAGAGTATTCTTGGTTGTTGGTCTAACATTTGTTGGTGTAATTGCAACTATTGCTGATATTTTTGCAAAGCAAATAGATTTCTTTGGTCTTACATATTCCATCTTTGATGGAAATTCTAAATACGTATTAGCGTTGTGCATTTCATTACTTGTTGCCTTAGTAGCATACGGAGGTCTTTCTGTCGCTGCTTCTAAACTCCATAAGTACATAGATAAAAAACGAGAGGAAAGAAAATATGATTATTTCTAAAGAGGTTCAAGAAGCTTTAAAAAACAAACAACCAGTCGTTGCTCTTGAATCAACAATTATTTCACACGGAATGCCTTATCCAAAGAACGTCCAAACAGCATATCAAGTTGAAGATGAAATTAGGAAAAACGGCGGAATTCCCGCAACTATTGGAATAATTGATGGTGAACCAGTTATCGGAATGAGCAAAGAACAGATAGAAGAATTTGGCAAAAGAAAAGGTGTAAAAAAGGCTTCTAGAAGAGATTTACCAATTATCTTTGCTAACAAAGAATGGGGCGCTACAACTGTTGCTGCAACAATGATCCTAGCAAATATGGCTGGTATCGAAGTATTTGTTACAGGCGGAGTTGGAGGAGCTCATAGAGGAGCAGAAAAGAATTTTGATATTTCTGCAGATTTAGAAGAACTTGGGAAAACAAACGTAACTGTTGTTTCAGCAGGCGTAAAAGCAATTTTAGATTTGAATCTAACATTAGAGATTTTAGAAACAAAAGGTGTCCCTGTTCTTTCTTATGGAACAGACGAGTTCGCAGATTTCTATACAAGACATTCTGGTATTAAAATGGAAAATGTTGTGAATTCTCCTTTGGAGGTTGCAAAAATTATCAAAGCGAAACGTGATAATAACCTTTATGGTGGTATTTTGGTTGCAAACCCAATTCCAGAAGAATTTGCTATGGATCCAGTTGTTATTAATAAAGCAATTGAAAAAGCTTTAAAAATGGCTGATGAAGCACATGTTAAAGGAAAAGAAATTACACCATTCTTACTTAAAACGATTGTTGAATTAACTGGCGGTGACTCTTTAGAGTCAAATATTAAATTAGTTTTAAATAATGCTAAATTAGGAGCACAAATTGCTAAAGAACTTTGTAATTTATGAAAACTGAACAGATATTCCAAGAAGGATTAAAAACACTGCTTAAGCAGAAACCTCTTGATGAGATTAATGTAATTATGCTGTGCGATTTCGTTAAATCGAATCGTCAAACTTTTTACTATCACTTTAGAGATATTTCTGATGTAGTGGATTCAACATTTTTGAAAACAAAAGTTGGATACGGAAAAAAGTTTTTAGATTACGAACCAGTCTTAAAGGAAATGATTAGTTATATAAGTGAAAACTACCAATATGTTTCAGCTATTAATAAGTCATATGCATCTGATAAGTTGTATTCATTTTTCTTCTCCTATTTTTATCTTAAAGTAGGAAATTTATTGAAAAATCACGGGTATTCTGGTCAAGAGATTGTGAGATACATATCCGTTTTGTCTGCTCAAGAACTTATCTTCTGGATCTCGAATAAAAGGTCAGAGAAGAACGCTTCACTTATTAAAAGGCTAAACACAATTTGGAGATATTTAGTCACACAATACCAATCAGATATAAAGAGAGTTTATTAGGAGAATAAAGTTATGCGAAAAGAAGAAATTAGAGGATTAATTATTTATTCACTTTTAATTGTTGCGGCACTTGTTGTCGGCTTCACAGTCATTAAACCAGCTATGGAATATTTCGGTCCAGAAAAGATGAGTGACTTCGGTTTTATTATTATTGTTCTTGTTATTGCATATCTATTTAATGCAATTGCTTTAGAAGTCTTACACGTATTAGGATCAATTTTTGGAGGTTACAAAGTAACTTCATTTAACGTTTTAGGCATTTGTATTTATAAAACAGTTGATAAATGGAAATTTGGAATAAGAGATTTTAATGGAATTAGTGGCGAAACAAAAATGGCCCCTAAGAAAGAAAAAACAAATAGTAATTTACCGGTCTGGTTTCCAATTTTTGGCTATGCTGCAGAACTCGCCACGTGTATTGTTATTGCAAGCATAATTAGATCTACTCCGAACCCAGAAAATGGATGGCTTAGACCAGCAGCATTAATGTTTGTCTTAATTTCATCAATGATTGCATTCTATAACTTGGTTCCTGTCAAATTAGATTCAATGACAGACGGTTACAAAATTCGATTATTCACAAAGCCAGTAAATGTAGAAGCGTATAACAAAATGTTAGCCATTCAAGAAGAGCAAAGATTAGGAAAAACTGCGGAAAATGTGCCAGTTTTTGATGAAATCACTGAATATACAGCGGAAATCAACATGCTTGCAATGTACAAATATTTAGAAGACGAAAAGTTTGATGAAGCAACAAAAATAGTTGATCAGTTACTTGAACATAAAAATGTTTTAAATATTAATGAATACAACAGACTCATTGCACAGAAGGTTTATTTAGCCATTCTTTTAAATCCAATAGATGAAGCAAAGAAACTTTATGATGAAATATGCCCAATTGAGATAAGAAGATTTATGGCAAACGACACATCAATGCCATCAATTCGAGCCTATATTCTAATTGCAGGCATGATTGAGGGATCAGAAAGTGAAGTACAATTTGCTAAATCTAAGGTCGAAAAGGCAAAAAAGAGAGCACTTGCTTCTCAAATTAAAGCAGAAGAAAAGCTATTAGAAAAAGCTCTTAATTATGTATATGAAAATCACCCTAAATGGGCAGAAGAAAAAGCCACTGAATAATCAGTGGCTTCTTTTTTTTTGAATTAATCTTTTTCCTCGTACCTTGGGTTGTCTTCCCTTGCATAGTCTTCGTAGATTTCATTTTTCTTTTCTACGTGAGGCTTTGTGGCACAAGGATGTTCGCCTTCTTTAGACTCTTTTGCGAGTGTAGATGAACCATCTAGGAAATCATTAACATCTAAATTGAAATAATTGCATAACCACACAACATCTTTTGGGGTTGGTGTTAGATGAGCTTTTCTCCATTTCTTTAAAACACTAATTTTTATTCTAAAGCGAGAGCAGAAAGCAAAATCATTTAAATGAAGCTGTTTTTCAATAAATGCTATTTTTTCCAGGAATTTCATCCTATTTCTTTGCTTTTAAAAGATCTCTAATTTCAGCAAGTAATTCTTCGGAAGTTGGTTTTGGTGCACCTTCTTCGACTGGTGCTGGTCTTTCTTCTGGGTGTTTCTTGTAGTATTCTTCGCGTGCTTTCAATCTGATTTCTTCGTTCTTTTTTGCGACAGAGTTAGAAACTTTGACGATGATGAAGAGGACGATAGCAATGATAATAAAGCTGATGAAAGCAGTTAAGAGTGCTCCCCAGTCAATGATGGCTGCGCCATTGAAGCAGAATTTGCCACCGTGTGCGGTATAGTTAGATGCAAGTTTGGAGCTACCATAAAGGAGTGCTTGACCTTCATCTGTAATACCAGCGGCTTGTCCGACTTTTAATGCGACTGCATCATAGTCACCTTTAGCAAAGTATTGTCCAACGCCTTCTAAACCTTCTTGAGCAGGATTGAGTGCTGGAAGAACTGTAACTAAACCTTTAAGTCCACCAGGAACTGCCCATGTGGCTACGTTCATAAGGATGTTGACGAATGCGGTAACGATTGCTGAGAATGCGCCACCAATAACAACGCCAACGGCGAGCATTAGAGCATTACCTTTGTTAATGAATTCTTTGAATTCAGTAAAAAAGCCTTTGCCTTTGTTTACGAGTTTTTTCTCTTTTTTTGCCATAGTAATTTACTCCTTTGTATAATTGATTATAAATCACTTATATTTGTTGTTAAAGATAAATTGTTATAATATAGTCGCGGAGAATTAATATGAACAAAGTTAGAATTTTAGTTGATTCATGTGCAGATTTAACTGCAGAAATGTACAAAAAATACGATATCGATGTTGTTGCCCAAAATGTTATTTTTGGAGAAACAACCTATAAAGATAATGGTGAAGAAATTACCTTAGAACAACTTTATAAAAAAGTTGAAGAAACAGGAAACTTGCCTCATACAGCTGCTGTAACGCCAGGAACTTTTGATGAGTATTTTAAGAAAACTCTTGATGCTGGTTATGACATTGTCTATGTTGGATTAGGATCAAAACTTTCCACAACATTCCAGAATGCCTATATAACAAAACAATCATATCCTGAAGATAGAATCTACTTAGTAGACTCCATGTCTCTTTCTTCTGGTATTGGTTTATTAGCATTAAAAGCCGCTAAATACAGAGATGAAGGATTATCTGCTAAAGAGATTGCTGAGAAATGTGCTTCATTAGCACCAAAAATCATTGCACAATTTACTGTTGAAACACTTGATTACCTACATAAAGGCGGAAGATGCTCTGGTGCTTCGAAATTAATTGGTCACATTTTCCATGTCCACCCATACTTAAGAATGGTTGATGGTACACTTATTGTATACAAAAAGCCAAGAGGACCAATGAAAATAGCTCTTGATGAACAAGTAAAAGAACTTAAAGACGCTCTTCCAAATGTTGATTTAGATCACGTTATGATTACACACGCAGGATTAGATAAAGATAAAGAAGATTATTTAAAAGCAGAAGTATCAAAACTAGTTCCACCTGAAATAATATCTATCACTAGAGCTGGAAGCGTTATCGCTTCCCATTGCGGATACGGGACTGTTGGTATTCTATACATCCTAAAATAAATAAACAAAAAGCTGGTTATCTGAACTGCTAGGATAAAAGTGGACAGGGTAAAAAAGAACCCTTCCACTTTTTTCTTTGCTATTCTAATAAAAAGGAGGTTTAAAAATGCGAGAAAAAAAGAAAAATAAAATGAGGACAGCTGAAGAAAAAGAACATATTGT
>JAFXWB010000009.1 GCA_017534425.1 Bacilli bacterium | reverse complement strand
TCTTCATTTGGAATTTCTTAATCGCCCATTGCCAAACTCTTGCTAAACACATCAAGTAGAAAAAGAGACAATAATTGAGCAAAATCCAGTCAAATTTAAGAATGATAAAAACTAGATGGAATGTCCCCATTATAAATGAGGCAAATAGTGATACAAAAAGAGTAGTATCACGAGTATGATAGAAATCCAAGATTTTCCTAACCAGTTTTTTCATATATAAGTATCATAGCAAATAAAAAAGGATTGAAACAATGTATCAATCCTAATCAAATTTGGGTGACCTGTACGGGATTCGAACCCATGAATGTATGCGTGAAAGGCATATGAGTTAAGCCACTTCTCCAACAGGCCAAATTTGGCGCCCACTTACGGGTTCGAACCGCAGACCGATCGGTTAACAGCCGATAGCTCTACCGCTGAGCTAAGTGGGCGACGCATTAAATAGTAGCACAAGCTCTATTTATAAACAAATAATTTTTTTACGAATTAGAGTTGCTTGGCAATTGCGTCTAATAAATCTTGGACAGTGACGAGTGCTGACATGTCCATATCATCAAAATGAACGCCATAGTCTTCTTCCAACTGAAGAAGTAATTCAACAATATCAAGTGAATCGATACCAAGTTCTCTAAGTTTTGTCGATCCTTCTACGCTATCTTTATGTGCAACAGCGGCAAGACGACCTTTAATTTCTTCTAATTTATCCATAAGTTTTACCTCATTTCGCTACGCTATTTTATCACAACTAAAGTAAAAATGAACTATCTTCTTAAAAATAGACTTAATAAATCTACTTTTGAGAAGAGGCTATTGTTAATAACCTCTTATCATTCCTACATTATGGAAGGGTATAAACAACGACTGAACCTGAGTTAGAAAAATCTGGTTCAATTTCTGCAGCTTCGCTCATTCTACCTGCAACAGATTCTGCGCTTTGTTTCATAGCGAGACTAATAATGCCAAAAACAACGCCAAATACTGCAACCGCTAGAACAATTGCTAGCAATGTGCCTTTTACTTCAGACATAAGCTTCCTCCTTTCTAATTGTAGTAACCAATAACGACACTTCTAACGACAGCAATCTCAGTTTTACTAGTAAATCTGTTCATTGGATTAAATTCTTTAGAGATTTTAAATGTATAAACAAATCCAAACATTGGTGTGTCGTTACCAACAGGAGTTATCTCTCCACCGGTTTCACTTCTTACATAATTTCTTAGTTCATCAGTGATTTCACCTTTCGTCGAGATAACATTCCCTGCGGTAATGCTGACAGCGTCCAAATTGGTATATATGATTTGGGCAGAAAAAACGTCTCCTGCCAAAACAAACAATTCAACAACAAGTAATAAAGATAAAAGAAAACCGACTTTAGATCCCATTAATTACTTCCCCTAAAATACTAATAACTCCAATTGTTAAAACAATTACGAGAAAACTTGCACCAATTAATGGAGCATTTGATAAAGTTGAAAGCTTTGAATTCTTTGCTCTTAAGTATTTCTCATACAACAAATCAGAAAATTTATCGAAAATTAATTCAAACTGAACTAGATAATCAGAGTTTTCTCCATCATCAATCATTTGGTAAATCGAAATCATCATTTCTTCAACAATAATTTCGTTGAACTTTTTACCAAACTTAATAAATGGTTGTACCGACTTGTCAGAATCAATATCACTTATAAGTTCAGTTAAATCCTTTTTGAGTGTTGGATTAGCAAAACCTATAAGTTCTTTTAAACCGGAATAAACACTAAATCCATTGTGAATATAAATCCTAAAATAGCCGAATAAAACCGCAAATTCCTGTAAATTTTCGGTATTTTTGTTAGAAATTGCCTTTGAATATCTTGTTAAAAAGAGCAAATCAAAAACAAAAGCCATTGCAAGACAAGTTGCTAAATAAATGATTTGTTTAAGAAAAATAAATGTTAAAACCGCAGCCAATATTAAAACCAAATCCGATATCAAAACAATCAAAAATTCACGCTTAGGATTAAGCCCCAAAACGAGCATTTTCTCTTTTAACTTTTTCATTCTTTTGATCCCTCCTTAATTGTTAGATTTGTGAATGAATTTACGAATAGATTAATTGAGCCGATACATATGATAAAAAACACAAAAATTAAAGGTGCGACAAATGGACTTTTTAACATCATCATATAGAACTCTTCAATACTAAATCTCATGAACAAAAGAATGGCAAAAGACATTAACCACAGAATTGTAAATTCTGTAAGATGCTTATAACCTATAGAAAGAGTGTCACTTAAAGTCTTTTCTGTTCGCGTACATTCTCTTAATAAATTGTCCGCCATATTCAAGATATTTCCGCCCTGATCTTGGTATAAATCGAGAACGTTCAAAAACACTTTATAGATAGACAAATTGAAGAATCCGTAAAGGTATCTAACTCGATCTAAAACAGCCATTTCATTTAGCTCTTTGGTTTCAGCATTTAGCCTTGCATTATTAATTCTTATCCCGTTTTGATATGCATCTTCTAAAGAGTCTTTTACAGACAACGAAATAATAAATGAATTGATAAAGTGATAACTCGTATGTACTCGTTCAATAAGACCAAAATAATGAATAAATTTCTTCCTCATTAAAATAAAATAATCAGCAACAAAGATAACTAAAATAATAATTGAAAATATGAGGTTTTTCGTGGAAATATAGCACAAAATCCCTAGAAAAATACCTAAAAACATAAAAACTAAATCTATCTTTTTCATATTACTTTTTCCTATAAATTACCTTCATTGAACCATCCTTTTGAAGTTCTCCAATTGACTCAATAAAACGATGAACTGTTCCATCTTTTCCAAATTTTCTATTTAGGTAAACGTAGTACTTAATATGCTCAAAAACATCATCAAAAATATATTCATACTTTTCAGAAGGATCAGCCTTCATGATCAATCTACAAATCCTCTTCGGAATTGCTTCTAAAGAATAAGCATGAACTGTTGAAATTATTGGATGACCCGTCATAACGCTGGTTAAGACTTCACTCATCTCTTTCCCGCGAGCTTCCGCCACCACCAACCAATCCGGATTACTTCGGAGTGCATTTCTAATTAATTCTTCCATACTGGCATTTGGATTATTTGGAGTAACTTGCCAGCTTGTTAAATCTAAATCTTCATATTGTCTAAGATTTTCTAACTCTTGAACATTGTCTATGACAATAACACGAGTGTTTTTCTTTAATTTAGATAATAAATACTTCTGAAGTTCTGTTTTACCACTTCCCGTTTTACCAGCAATCATTATGGATTGTTCATTTTCAAGACAATTAACTAAGAACTTTTCACATTCATTATTTATGAACTCTGAATTAGGTTTAATTCTTGTTTCCTTAGATCCAATTCTTAATGAAAATGAACAAGCCTTATCATTTTCCACTCTTACAATTGATGGGTGCATAGCGTTCAATCTATACTTTCCAATCGAAACATCTAGAGATGGAATCGTATAAGAAAACTGTTTTTCAGAGTAATTCGCTATTTGCCTTATAAAATTCATCACTTCTTCACTTGATACTTTAATGTCGGCTTTCAATCTCCCTTTTTCGTTATGAACATAGAAAAATGAAACACCATTATAACTGACATCCGTTATTTCAAAATCTTTTAAAAGAGGACCAATAAAAGAAGTCTCTATGTAGCTTAATAATCTCTCATTCATAAAGTATCTCCGTCCTGAATAGTGAAAATTTCGGTTTTATCATAATCGTAAAACATATTTATTTTTGCGTTTAAGGTTATAAAAATTGTTCGACATTCAGAGGTACAAATAAACGTGTTTGTTCCACCTATGTACATATAAGAAACCTGATAGTCTTTACAGTAATTAGATAAAGAAGTTTTGAAATACTCATTAATGTAAGTTTCCATTTTATCCATATTAAAATATGGATTTGTTGGTTCACCGTTACTGTTTACAGTTATCGTACACGCTTCAAACATGCCTTTATAAATAGACATGAATGTTCTATGAATTTGCGAGTATTTCAAAGAACCCATCGATATATTGAGGAACAATGTAAAAAACAATGTATAAAAAATACAGTTCATCATAAACTTTTTCTAACAATGCAGTATTTAGAGTTGCTGCAATCTCCAAATGTATTTCGTAACGCTTTTAATTCAAAGTGATGAATTAGGAAGTCTTTATCAATTCCAAAATTGTTTAATGCAAAATAACACTCGTATTTATCCTGATTTTGCATTTCATTAACAGGGAAATAAATGTGCTTAGTTTTGACATAGCCTTCTTTCGGGATAGACGATAATTTTAAGGTCTCTTGATTAACATAAAGATCATCAACTAGTTCGAATGAGTAACCAATTGTTGCTCTTTTTATTTTGAGATTGAATGTAACGGTTTCGTTTGCTCCTTTAACATCTTCAAAAATGTTATTGTAATTTATAATTACAAGTGTCGGGTTACAACTAAGATAATAAAGATCGTTTTTGTCTACAAGTATCCCATAATCTAATAAATCAATCTTATGGTAAAAAGAAGGAACATATAAACCATCAAAACCATAAAATGAATAAGTCACTTTTCTTGTTGAATACGTTCCGTCGCTTTTTACGACCACAAGTTCATTATCAGAAGTAATGCTTTCGTTGTCTTCAATAAGTTCATACTTAGCCCTAGTTATATCTCTAGAAAAATGCTCGGTATCTAAAGATGCAGTTGGATCATTCGTATAGTATCTGACATAAACAGTATTTTTATTTCTTGAATAAGCATTGTCATATTTATATGTATAGGTACCAGCTCTACTAATTGTGTCCGAACAAATACAAAGATTCATATGTTGATCATTTTGGATAAACACTGAAAAATGAAGATTATTGCTTCTAGTAATAACCACTATTGTTGTGTCACCTTTACTATAAAAAGGCGACACGGTAATAGATGCAAAAGGAGGTGTTATTGCTCTTGTATTCGTGCTAAGCGAAGTTAATAAAATCGGAATTATCATTAAAGTTTTCATAAATCATTTCAAATAACGACACAAAAGAACTCACTGCAGTAAATCTTTTTCGGTAATAACTGGACTTGCAGTAATAATCAAGCCACCAAAATTGGTACGAAATATTAAGATAACTATTCTGAAGGATGAACAAATATTCTTCTTTCATTGAGTTAAGGCAATAATTGAACATGCCAAGAAATTTGAGGTGTTCTTTATTTTTTTCTTTCAAATTTAGGAACTGTTTTCTAACCTCAATTAGCTGGTTAATTTTGGAGTAAATTTTGTAGTCGCGCATTTTCCCCTCCTATATATGTATCCGTCTAAAAATCGCTTTTGTGTTTTTTTATCTTTTTTAAAATATTTTACTTTGTAAAATTTTTTAATTTTTTTAGAGTTTAAAAAGTGAATGGTTTATAATATCTACGTATGATTGTTTTATGTGGAGCATCCGCTAGTGGTAAAACTGTAACTGCTTTAGATTTACAAAAGCGTCACGGTTTAGTTAAAGCTATTACCACCACAACAAGAGAAAAAAGAGTAGGAGAAACCGATGGAGTGGAATACTTTTTTGTGAGCAAAGAAGAATTCCAAAAACGCCTTTCTGAAAACAAATTTGTCGAACACTCTTTATATAACGGAAACTTCTATGGATGCGGAATCGACCAAGTTAGCGACAATAAAATTGTTGTACTTGATCCAAATGGGCTACACGCATTTTTAAAATTAAAAGATAAGAATGTTGTCTCATTCCTTCTTATCGCTGATGAAAAAACTCGTAGAGAAAGAATGGTTTCACGTGGAGATAAAGCTGAAAACGTTGCATCTAGAATTGAAAATGATGTCAAAGATTTCTCTTTAGAGAACATCGGTAAAGTTGACTTTGTAATTAATACAGAATCTCACTCAATTGAAGAAATAAGTGACATGATATATAAACTCTACACTGAGAAATTAAACAAATAAAAAAGAGAGATTTAAATTCTCTCTTTATTTTTGAGCTTTTCCAATAACTTTAAGTTCTTGTTTTAATACTGAGATCTCCACCGATTTCTTGTCGCCTCTTTCTCCATCGAAACACCAGTACTCATCATTCTTTAATGTGATTTTAATGTAGTCGACTTTAAGTTTTGTGGTCTTAACTTTGAAAAATGCATAGTGAAGAAGTCCGTTAAATAAACCTGGTTTTGTGATGTAAACTTCAACAAGTCCGTCTTTCACTGAAAAGTCGAAATTTACAGGAAAACCACCAACATTTCTGCTATTCATAACCATAATAAATGGCGTTTTTACTGAGAATTTTTCATTTTTTGTCTCAATTTCACATTCGATGATTCTACGTTTAAAAATCTGTGAAAGAGCATAGAAATAATAGGCAAGTCGACCAATTACTTTCTTATATCCTCTTTTGACAACATAAGAAATATCTGAGAACGCTCCTGCTGCACAAACGAAGGTAAAATATTCATTATTAACTTTACAAATATCAACATCATCGATATTGCCTGCTTTCAATACTTTTAAAGCTTGTCTAACTGAACCTTTGATTCCAACAGCCTTTCCAGCGTCGTTAACAGTTCCGGTAGGAATATAACCCAAAATTGGTCGTTTCTCTTTTGGAAATGCCATTAAAATGGTAACAACAAGTTTAACAGTGCCATCACCACCGGCAACAATTAAAGCATCGTAAACTCCAACGGACTCTTTGATAGAGTTTTCAAAATCTTCAAGATCCTTTGTTTTCTTGATTGTAATATCAGGATAAATTTCTCTAAGTTTGTTATTTAATTTATTAATTTTACGTTCTGATTTTGCAATACCAGTCTTGTCAGAATATAAATAAAGAACTTTCATACCCAAATATTTTAGCACGGTATAGAAAAAACCTCCCATACTTTCGTATAGAAGATTTGTTTCATTTAGCACCTTTATTTATTATTTAGAATATTTAGAGTTAATTTTATTTTTTCTTCTTTAACAAGAATACTATTGTTTAAGCTTTTATAAATAAAATTTAGATAAATACGAAACAAAAAACACAATCGGATTGAATTTCGACTGTGCTTTCATTATTTGTCTTAAATTAATAAGTGCTTATTCTTGTTGTTTTTCTTCAACTACTTCATTTGCAGGTTGCGGTTTTTCTTTCTTTTTAAATATTTTATTTTTAAGAAATTCACTAACTTTTTCAGGAAGAATTGGCACTTTTATTGCAATTGTTGGAAGAACAAAAGCTAAAGTAATTAAGCCACATAAAATCATTCGCATGAATTGATGTGCGCCAGCAACTCTATCTTGTGCAGTAATTATGTCATCTGCATGAACAGAATCTCTAATTCCAAGAGCAAAATGTGTAATTAAACCTACAAAGGCTGCTAAACCTAAAACGAGTAAAGCAATCTTTACAGCTCTTAAAATAATAGTTACTACTTTGTTATTTTCTTTTTCCATATTAGAAACCCCTTTCTAAGATACGACATAATTCATCCCCAACATCACTTGTTGAACATTTTCCACCTAAATCAGGTGTTAAGACTTTTTTCTCTGTTAATAATGTCTCAAAGGACTCAATTAATTTGTTATACCAATTAACATAGCCTAAATGTCTTAATAAGCCACCAGCTGCCCAAATCTGAGCAATTGGATTAGCAATTCCTTTACCTGCGATATCTGGGGCACTACCATGAATTGATTCAAACATACTTGGATATTTCTTCTCTGGATTTAAGTTATCTCCTGCAGCAAGACCCATTCCGCCCGCTATAGCAGCACCTAAGTCAGTAAGAATATCTCCAAACAAGTTAGAAGTTACGACTACGTCTAATGTTTCAGGACGAAGTACCATTGTCATACTTGCAGCGTCCACCATTAATTGATTCGATTCAATATCTGGATATTCTTTTGCAACTTCGTGGAACACTTGATCCCAGAATACCATAGAATAATTTAAAGCATTACCTTTGGTAACAGAGGTGACTTTATGTCTGCCTTCTCTCCTTGCAAGTTCAAAGGCATAACGAATGATTCTTTCTACGCCTTTTCTAGTGAATTTGCCTGTTTGATAAACAAATTCATCGCTTTGTCCTTTATTATGCCATTCACCAAGTCCAGCATATTCGCCTTCGCTATTTTCACGAATAACCACAAAATCGATATCTTTTGGTTCTTTTCCTTTAAGTGGACAAGGGGCACCTTTAAGTAATTTAACAGGTCTAAGATTAACGTATTGATCAAAACCTGTTCTTATTTTTAATAAAAGTTCTCTTAAGGAGAGATGATCTGGAACTGTTGGAAAACCAACAGCACCTAAATAAATAGCATCATATTTTCTAAGTTGCTCTAAACCATCATCGTCCATCATTTTCTTGGTTTTAAGATAATATTCGCAACCCCATGGAAAATAATCAAAATTAAAATCGAAATTTTTGTCAAGTTCAGCAATCTTTTTTAAAACTTTGACGCCCTCAGCTACAACTTCTTTACCGATTCCATCTCCAGGAATAACAGCTATTTGATATGTTTTCATTTAATATCCCTTTCTATTCCATAGGAACTGCAATTGGATAGACAGTAATATTATTTCTAACGATACCATCCCAAAGAGCATTAGCATCGCCTTCAACTGTTGTCCATTTCAAAACATGGCCATTAGGAACATCGATTGCTCTTGATGGAAGCCCTCTACCTGGGACAACAACTGATAAGTTGGAATTAAGTGATGATGTGTATTTATCACTACTCTTTTGAGCGTTATTATCAACATAAAGAACACCAGCGACAGCTTTAAATGATGAAGATGCACCATCTACTACATAAGTAACAGTTTTTACTAACCATGCTGGAATAACGTTAAGATAAACTTGCCAGGATGTACCAAATGGAGCAATGGCTGTACATACATCAGTACTACAATAATTCCAAATATTATTGTTAGAATCATCTAAATGATTAACTTGTTCATATGCAGCTTCAGACATAATAGCAGTTGTGCTTATTGATGTATTTGAACCTGTTTCTGGATCAATTGGATTTTCATTACCAGAGTTATTGTGATAAACACATTTAGAAGCATATTTTGCAGTTTTGTAATACTCGTTAACATTTGAACCACCACCAGAACTATCGGTTAATGATTCACCTGTAAATGTATTTCCATCAGCATCTTGAATTGTTTGAGGGAATGTGCCTTTCATGACTCTACCAAAACCGATACAGTTTTTAACTACACCAATTTTTGAGCCATCTAAAGTTCCGCCTTGCCAACCAACGATTGTACCAACACAGCTTCTTCCACCCATATATGCAGTAGAGAAGCAATCGCTAATGTAACCATTAGAATAACCAGCAATACCACCAACTTGCATGTCGCCATGTACACGACCAACATTTAAACATTCAGTAATAATTCCACCAGTGTAATGATCTGTTTCATAAGTTCCGAAGTTATAACCAGCAATGCCGCCAATACGAATACGATTTGAAAAATCGCTTTGTCCTGCTGGAGCATTATTGAATAGCCATGGAAGTCTTGCTGTAAATACTTGATTAGCATTAACGCATTGATGAATTGTTCCAAAGTTTGCGCCAGCCATTCCGCCTAAATATGATTCATTAAATTCTGGATCGCGGATTTGAGTAGAGTTAACTGAATAGTTACCAGTTGTACCAATTGCACCTCTATTAAAACAATTAACAATCGTCCCATAGTTAATACCAGCCATAGAACCACCACCAATAGTGGCTTTAACCATCATTTTATTAATGGAGTTTTGGATTGTTCCGTAATTTGTTCCACAAATTCCACCAGCTCCACCTTTTTCAAGTGTTGCTAAGGAACCATGAGTTCCAAAATCATTAACAACTGTTTTTCCGTCTTCTTCGAAACTTGTCATTAAAGAGACGCCATTATTACATCCGTTGGATGTATGGTAAGAAGTACCGATAGTTTCAACATTATCAATCGTTCCGTAATTAAAATTACAAAGAGCACCAGTTGAAGCTTTTACACCCTCAATATTGCCTTTAATAGTTAAGTCTTTAACAACACCGGATTCACCAACTTTATAGAAAACGCCGGTATTTGATTGATAATTTTCATCAAAGAGTACTTCGATAGTATTTCCTTGACCTAAGAATGTACCGTTAAATGTTGTCGCTGCGTAATCATCACTGTAATAGCTATATCCAGCAAACGATTTAGTAACTTTAGCGATACCAGTAATAGTTGATTTAAGAGAAGTAAAAGTTAAAAGGGATAAACCTGATTCAATTAAATATGGATTTGATTCACTTCCGTCACCTTTCAAGGCTCTTAAATAAATTGTAAGACCTTCAGAAATGTTTTGATTAAAATCAAATTCATTCTGGAAAAGTGGGTCACTATAGAAACCATATACAGTTACACTTGGATCGTTGATTGTTGGTTTATTAATTTTTCCACCGTTTGGTTTAATAGGATTAATAACAACACTTTCATATCCTGTATCAAAGATAATTTGATCTTCAGCAACCACATTTTTCTTACCACATCCACTTAATAAAGATGTGCCAAGAATTAATGCGTAGGAAATTTTTACTAGTTTTTTCATATTATTTCCTCCTATTCTTCTGGGAATTCAATATCGGCATAAGCCTTTACTGATTTCTCCCAAACTAAACGAATACCATGAGAGGCAGAATCTCTAAATCCAAATCCATCTCCAAGCAATTCAAGATATGTTTTAACAGCATTATAATCAGCGACTAAAACACCGTTTTTGTTGAGCCTAAAACCAAGACCCCAAGAAATAGCTAAACCTTCAAGAGCTGAATTATCGACCATGATAATATGTTCACCCTCTGGAGCAACTAAATCATTAGATTTAACAGCACCGTATTTCATGCCTAAATAATTAGAAGAAGTACGTGGATGCATGTTATGCAAAACACCAATTGCATTGTCTGCTTTCTTGGCAATTGTGTAACCTGATTCTCCATAAGCCCAAACATTTGCAGTTGAGAAAACATTAGTGATAACTGAGTTTTCACCAATTTCACCTGCGATACCGCCAACATTGTATGAGCCAATAACTGGGGATAAGAATCTTCTTTCAGTGATTGTTGTATTGGATGGAGAACGAAGTCTTCTGCCTGTATAACAGTTCTTAATTAAACCATCATTATATCCAGCAATACTACCTTCCCAGTCGATTTCTTCAAAAACGTAGTGACCATTTTCATCTTTTAAATAATCACCATTTCCATCATAAGCATATTCGACATCAATGATGTTTCTAATATAACCCGAGATATAAATTGATTTAACTTTACAGTTTTCGAAAACACCACCAGCTAAATTAGAAAAATAAACGCCTGCTGTCATTGTGGAGTTACCACCAGCAGAGTGACCAACAATATGAATGCTGTTCTTATCAATATAATTGATATTATCAGTATCATATAAATAATTAATCATTGGAATTGCACCATAAGCTCCTGCTTCAGATGATGATGCAGATGTGTTCATAGTTGCACTTGAGTCACCTTGGTTATATGGGTCAATAATGAAACAAACCATTCCTCTTCTTGCGATTTCAAGAGCAATGTCATAGTGAGATTCTTTACTTCTTTGGAAGCCTGGAACAAAGACTACTGCAGGTGCTGGATTTGCACTTGTTGCAGTATCAGGTTTAAATGTTGTTCCAGTTATCCATTGTCCATCATCAGTTGGAATTCTAAATGATGATAACTTTGTGTGATAACCATTTTCATTAATTGCTTGGCCAACAATTGCGCCACCGAAAACTAAGCCTAAAGAAAGCAAAAGGTAAAAAATCATAGCTTTTTTCTTACGAATTTTCTTTTCTTTGACCTTTTTTTCTTTCACTTTTTGTTCTTCCATAGGTCAGCCTCCTAAAATTCAATTTCAAAATTAAAATCACTAAAAGATACAGGATCTACTGTTGGGGTATATCCTAAATCTTGTAATTGTTCAGTTAACTTTTTAGCACTATCAATTTGCGTTTTTAATGAATAGTGTTCACTTGCACCATAGGTGCCTTCTCCACTACCAACTTCTCCGTGCCCAACTTTATAAATAATACTTTCGTAAATATAACCTTCACTCATTATACCTTGTGCAGTTAATTCGCTAATGGCATAACCGCCAGCATTAGAAACTGTATGAGTCCAAAGCATCTTTGCAAGTGGGTAATAACTATGCATTTTTCTTACCATTTCAACGACTCTAGCTTTGTAATTGGTCGCATTAAATGCACTATTTTTTGTGTCATTTCCGCCAATATTAAAAATAATAACGTCTGGAATATATTTATCTTTGTTCCAATCTCCTGTAGTTAATGCTCCATTAACATCATTACTTGGTGTAACCCCAACTTTATCTAAAACTTGGGAGATCTGTTTATTTTCTGGATATCTTACTCCCCAGCCAGATGTGGCGACATACATAACATCAGCATTAAATCTACGCGCTGTTAAATAATTAAATGAATGAAGCGCACTTGAATTAGATATTTTTCTAGATTTAGCATTTGGTCCTTCTTCAGAATATGCTAAAGCACCATATCCGCTTCCTCCGCTTGCGCAAATAAACATAAATTTAAGATGAGAATTATCCGCTTCAACATCTCTATATACAAATTTACCATCTGTTTTTATTTCATAAACACCAGTGTAAGCATCTTTTGCTTCACTCATCTTTAAACATTTAACTGTATGCTGTTTGTTAGTTAAACCCTCACATAATGTGATAGTTTCTTTTACATTATCTTTTGATAAATGGAATCTTCTATTTACCGGATTTGGAAGAGTTTCATCATCAATAGCGTAATCATAATAAATATTAACGTTATTAAAACCATCCAAATCTAAATAATGAACAAAACTAACTTCAAGCTTAGTGCCTATAAAATCAACAGTGAAACCTGTTGCAGCATGATAAAGATACATGGTTGAAGGAAGTTCTTCAGTTGCAGCTTTATATTCATATCTTCCTTCCCACTTAACTAATGGGTTTTTATTTCTATTAAGTAATGAGCCCTTAATCGTAGATACATCCATTAATGGAATGTCATCATCGCCTGCTGGATCCACGGTTGAAGGTTCATTATTATTTTTGTTTTTGTTACAACTAAAAAGAGAAATACAGAAAAGTGGTATTAATATTAATATCTTTTTTGTCTTCATATCAAAGGGAGAAGGGGGCAGAAAATCTGCCCCCAATTACAAATTTTTCTATGCTGGATGAACTGCTGATAAGAAGAGTTGTGCTAATGTGCCATGACCTCTTGTTCCAGCATTTGGAATAGCATATGCATATCTACTTGCATTAGAAACACCGGTAAGTGTTACTTTAGTTTTTGCTGTTCCGTCCAAAACTCCTGGATATCCTGTCTGTTCATCTAAATTGCTTGCACCAACAACAACGTCAACATCGCCTGCACCATTTACTCTTGTCCAGAAATTCGCACCTGTTCCGATAAATTCGGCACGAACTTCATAATGAATGTTGGTTAATCCTGCGTCTGCTATTGCAGCATCGAACGCTGCTTTATATAAATCAATGTCATCTTCAGTAATGTAGATATTGTCAGCATTTTTTCCGAGTAATAAATCAATTACTAAATCATAAACAACTGCTGGTTTATCACCAATTACCGGATAAAGAGTAACTTCTTTTGCTGTATCGACTGCATCTAAATCAGCAAATTTAACTGTTGCGGCTGCACCAAAAACGACTTCGCCATCTTCAGCGATTGCCCAACCCTTTAATTCTTTATCATCAGGAATGCCAGTAACAGCTGGGAATTCAACTGCTTCTTCACCAACAACAGTGATTTCTTGATCTGCTGCGCCTAATGAAGCTGCAAAGTGAACTGTAATTGTGTCTTGGCAAAGGTATTCTGCTAATAATTGAACAATAGCGTTTGTCTTATATCCATCAACAATACCAAGGTATCTTTGAGAAGTAAATGTAGCATGAATAACTGGGTAATCTGTAAGTGTTCCACATTGAGAAATAACATTCTTACCACTAATAATAACCATTACGTCTGATGCGATAGCAGCTGGATAGTCCGCTGTTTTACCACTAACGAAATCCCATCTAGCAACTACTTCAACAGATTTGGAAGCTGCGAAAGCAACAAAGTTAGCACTTACTGTATCAATTTGATCTTGAGTTTCTTTAGTTACAGAATATGATCAAACAATAAGCAAATTTCAAAAATACATCAGAAAATCTGAGAAAATTGTCGTTGGTATTCCACCAATGCTTGGCACTTTCTTGTTCCCTCCAATCTTTGAAAATTTTTATTCTTTATATCCGAAAGTTCAGATGGAAATTAAAGGCCAAGGTTCAATTGGAAATCTTGAAGCAGTTGAAAATAAAGATGTTGATTTAGCGATTGTCGTTGTAAATCCTGAGCAACAAATATCTCAAAATCTTGAATATATTGTTATCGGAGAAACAAATCTTGTCTTTGCAGTTAAGAATGAACATGAGCTAGCAAAGAAAGAAACAATTACTATTGATGAGATCGGAGATACTCCTTTAATTCTTATGAACGAAGATACCCTTCAATCAAAGATTGTTGATGAAGTTTTTAAAAAGTATGAGATTAATCCTAATATCAAAATTAGAACAAACCAATTAATTACTATTAAAGAGCTGATTAGCAATGGTAACTATGGAGCATTCTTATTTAATCAAGTCGTTGAAAATGATAACAACATTAAATCAATCCCACTAAAAGATCCGATTAAACTCAATATCATCTTAGTGTGGAATAAGAACTCTACATTACCAAATGCTGCTAATAACTTTATAGAATTCATAAAATCAACTAACAAATAAAAAAGACCACAATGTGGTCTTTTTAATTAGGATTTAGATTAGAATAATTTGAAGATATGATGTGAGAAAATCATACAGATAATATCTAAAATCCAAATGATGTTCCAACCAAAGATTAATCTCACTAATGCACAAACCCAGTGACCTTCTTTAAATCTGGTGATAAAACCAAGAACCCAAGAAGTAATTGGGATAATACAAAGAATTAATGAGACAATCCAACTTAATCCAAAGTAATCTTTACCTTTTGATGCTGCCATTTTCGATCTCCTTTACACTAATAATTTTAACTCAATAAACTTATTTCACAAAGAAGAAAACATTTCATTTTAATAACTAATAAAACCTTCTAATTTCGTAATCAATTTTTAACTTGTCACAGTATTTTGTAAATTCAATAGTGTTTAGATTTCTACCAAATTTTTCTGCCACCATTTCTTTAACTAACATCTCGTTTCCAAACTCTTTTCGAAGATTTTTCTCAAGGATTTCAATATTTTTCTTATCAAATTCTGCTGCCCATTCCCAATCGGAGTCTCCAAATTCGCTGACGTGATAATCAGTAACCCCTATTCTAAGTCCTTCGTTCTCTAACGGTTCAACCCATACTCCACTACATGCCATAATTCATTCCTCCTAATTTTTTGGTATATTAATAACTTTTAATTTTTTATCCATTATTTCTTTTAATTTGTTAAGACTACCAAGTTGTAATCTTTTTTTCTCACATTTATGTTTTTCCCATTTATCAAAGAAGAATCTATGAACGGATAATCTTCTATCTATAACGTAGATATCATCATAAAACCAAATTCTTCCGGTCATTAATGAATAACCATAAAAATAGATAATTGATTTGTGATTACCGGTCGGATCTTTCATTGAGTTAAATGACAAGTATTTGTATTCATCGAAATAATCGAAATCAACCGCGGTATAAACTAAATCTAATATTTTATTAAATTCTATTTCTTTTAATTCATTCATCATTATTCCCTCCCCACTTACGGCTATATTGTAAAAAACTTATATTCATATTTGGTAAACTCAAAGGGGACAATTTATAATACGGGTGTATGGAAAGCTTAAAAGAGTATATTTCAAGGCATAGAGTTAATAAGAAAAAGGCAGATGACTTTGTCACCTACCTTTATGAACTTATGGAAAAGTATGGTTTTGATAAGAATTCCGACTTGTATGATAAGGCGAATATATCAAGACAATATTGGTCAAAACTCATTAATAAAGAAAGACAACCAAGTCTTGAAACTACTCTTAAAATTGTGTTTGCTCTTAAACTCACAAACCAAGAATGTAAATATCTTCTTAAGAAGGCTGGTTATACTCTCGCATCAAGCTCAACTTATGCTCTTATAATTAGATACTCAATTGAAAATAAAATATATGACCTTAATAAAGTGAATGACCTTTTAGAGGAACACGGATTTAAGGCTATTGAATAAAAAAAACGTTTTTAGGTGCGTCACCACCGCGCGGATAGGTTTTAGGTCTCTATCCCGACCACCTCTTGAGGAAATTTTTAAATGTCTTCCTCTTGACATTCATAATATAACATCTTCTGTTATTACAAGCAAACAAAAGTGCGTTTTTCCGCGCGGCGATTTGATATTAAATTTTCACGTTTTTTTATTCCTCCTTCACTATATATATATCCATGTAAAAAAACGCAAATAAGTTTTTCTTATGTTTTTTAAACTTTGTTTAACTTTTTTTATAATTAAAATAATAACATGTTAAATGTTACTATTAATTAACTGGAGAAATCATATTTATGAAACCAATTGTCGCACTAATTGACTTTATCATGATTCATGAGGGTAAAAAGACCCTTAAATTTATTGAAAAAGAATCTAAAAAAGAAAAGGCTAATGAAGAGACTCTTTTAAGAATACTTAAAGACAATAAGAACACAGAATATGGTAAGAAATATGATTTCGCGAATATTCATTCTTTTGAAGAGTATAAAAAGAAAGTCCCTCTTTCAACGTATGATGACTATGAACCATACATTCGAAGGATGATTAAAAACAAAGAAGATAACCTCATTACCGCATATAAAGTACTCCAATACGCGGATACATCAGGTTCAGTTGGAGTTCAAAAAAGAATCCCAATCACCGATAAGATTGTAAATATCCATAAGAAATATTCATTCGCTAGATCAAAAACAATCGCAGATATCTATTTTAAGAAAAGATATGGTAAACCAGTTCCTCATGAATTTGGGCTAAACACGGTTGAATGTGAGAACACCGTTGCGGAAGATGGAAAAATCCATAGTTCTGCTACTGGATGTGTCGCTAGAAGATATAGAAAGCTCTTTAGATTTTTCTTAACTTCTCCTGATCCAGTTCATTTCCCAATAGGCGGAATGAACATGAATTATATGAAAGCAAGATTTGCTCTACAAAGAGATAATATCTGCTTTATGCTTTCAGCATTCATGACAAATCTTGTTGATATAATGAACTTTATTAAAGAT
>JAFXWB010000008.1 GCA_017534425.1 Bacilli bacterium | reverse complement strand
ACTTTGTCTTTTATATTTAGTTCTTTCTCAAAATATTCTTTAAATGACGGGGACGAAATAACAATTCTGTCACACCTTTCATAAATTGACTTGCTCCATTTATAAAGGATCTTATACATTAAAGAATTTTTCTTTACCGCGTGAGTAACAAGCGTTGATTCTGGCCACAAATCCTGACAATAAAGAACACAAGGAATGTTATGTTTTTTAGCAAAGAGCAAAGCAGGAGAAATTGAAATAACTGGAGAAAGAGAAATAGATAAAACTACATCGAATTCTTCTTTGAAATGTCTAACAAATCTTTTACCTGTTCTATGGAAAGACAGATAGTTACGAATAATTGAAATTCTAGAATACTTTCTAGGAACAACCGAAACACGGTGAATTTTAACACCGTTAATTTCTTCGTATTTTACATGTTTATATTCTTCTAAAATACGTTGATATCCGTAGTTTGGTCTACCAGTTAAAACAGTTACTTCATGACCTAGCTTAACAAGTGTTTCGGCTATATCAGTAACTGAAAATCTTTCTGGATAATAATATTGTGAAACAAGTAGGATTCGCATATTAGTTAGTATTATATACTATCAAAAGTTTAGCAACACATTTTGATTTTGAAAGACAACAATTTATTATTTTTGTCTTTTGTTTTTTTCTTTTCTCGCACATATAATTTAATCATGCACGAAACAGTAAGAAGTAACGTAATTGTCAATCTTATTAGAACAATTACGATGACTATATTATCATTCCTTACTTTCCCATACGTTTGCAGAGTTTTAGGCGACTCAATGTTTGGTCTTTACTCATGGGCTGTTTCTTTCGTGTATTACTTTTTAGTAATTGCACGTATATCAATTCCTAATATTGCTGTTAGAGAAATTGTGAAAGTTAGAGATGATCCTGAAAAATTATCGCAAAAAACACACGAATTTTTCATAATTCAGGCAACTACAACGCTCTTATCTTTTGGTTTATTGTGTGCGATTTTCTTTTCTGTTCCGGCATTTAAAATTAACTTAGCTCAACCTGTCGTATTTATTTTATCTTTGAACTTTTTAACTGGTGTCATGTCTTTTGAATGGATCTTTACTGCATTTGAAAAACACACCTATATGGCTTTTAGATCCATTATTATTGCGGCAATAGTTGATATATTAATTTTCGCATTAGTTAAGTATCCTGAGCATTTGCCTTTATATGCTTTCATGTGTGTTCTTACCACCATCTTAACTGTTGTATCGAACTTAATTTATTTGCCGTTTGTAGTTAAACTGCAAAAACCGAAACAACTTAACTTTAAGCAATATCTCCCAACTATTGGAATTATGTTTGCAATTTCAGTTGTCGCCGCAATATATGATAAAACTGATACTTTTATATTAGGTTTACTAGACACAAACAAGGCTGCTGTCGGTAGTTATGCCGTTGGAATGAAAGGCGTTGAAATCGTTATAGGTGTTATAACTGCTCTTTCTACTGTCTTTATTCCAAGAGCAACAGCATATTATGCTGCCAACGACGAAAGACAATTTAAAAATATCAATTTATATGCCTCAAATATTTGTTTATTTATAGTTGTGCCTGCAATCGTTTTAATGATTTGTTTATCTAAACCATTAACATTGTTAATTGGTGGAGAGCAAGGATATGCTCACGCAAATATGGTTCTTATTGCTTTAGCAAGTTTAATGCTAACATTCTCAGTTTGTAACATTATTTATACTCAAATTCTTATTCCGATGAAAAGAGAAAAAACTTATCTCTTCACTATTTTGTTTGGTGCTATTACAAATATTGTTTTTTCACTTTTATTTGGATTAGTGTTTTGGAAAGATAACCCAGCATTTGGCGTTGCTCTTGGCACCGCTATTACGGATGCTTTAGTTTTACTTATTATGTTTTTGCTTACATGGGAGCACTCGCGTCATATATTACTAAATAAGAATAACATCATTATTTTTGTTGTTTCCTCGCTTCTTATTGCATCCACAATCCTTTTGAATAAGTTTTTAAACTTCAATTTAGAAACACTAGAAAATTCCATGCTAGTTAAAATAATCTTTATTGCAGGAATTGATGTAGTTATATATTTGATAGGTTGTTTCTTAGCCAAAGAAAAACTAGTTAGATCATTCTTCAAACGTAGTCAAATATAAGAAAACTCGCTGGAATTCATGCGAGTTTTTTTTATTTAAGCATTTTTATCTAGCCAAGTAATATCTCAAGAATCATCATCACAATAAAACCAACAGTAAAACCTATAACACCAAGGTTTGAGTGACCTTCTTGTGATGCTTCTGGAATGAGTTCTTCCACTACTACATACACCATTACGCCCGCAGCAAATGCGAGTGTGTATGGAAGAATGATTACGATGAGCGAAGTAAGCACTAAAGCTATTAATGAAGCAATAGGCTCAACAACACCAGATAATGCTCCTAAACCGAAGGCTTTAAGTTTAGACATGCCTTCTTCTTTAAGTGGCATAGATACAATCATACCTTCCGGGAAGTTTTGAATAGCAATACCAATTGCAAGTACCATCAAGGCTTGAGGATTAGAAATTCCTCCGCCGATAATACCCGCTAAAACAACACCAACCGCTAATCCCTCTGGTATGTTATGCAATGTAACTGCTAAGAAGAATTTCGATGTTTTCGAAAGTTTTTTCCCTTGAATACCTTCTTCTTCACCATGTAAATGAATATGCGGAATAAGATAGTCAAGCAATAACATGAAGCCGACACCAAGAACAAACCCGATAGAAGGAACAAGCCAACGTCTAAAGTCGCCTTCGCCATACGCCTGGATGGCAGGCTCTAAAAGTGACCAGAAGGCAGCGGCAATCATAACGCCGCTAGCAAAACCCATTAATATCTTTTGTAACTTTGGATTAAATTGTTTCTTTAAGAAGAAAACAGAAGCAGAACCTAAGGTTGTACCTGCAAGTGGAATTAATAATGCTAATGTAATTAGTAGTGTGTCGCTCATACCGAAAGTATTTTAACATAACTAGTTATTGTTAGATAATTAAATATAGATATGGATGAAAAAATTAAAAAACTTCAGGAATTAATTGATAATTCAAAAAGAATTGTCTTCTTTGGAGGTGCTGGAGTTTCTACGGAGTCTGGAATTAAAGACTTTAGAAGTAAAGATGGATTATATAAACTCCATTCTAAATATGGAGCGCCTTATGAAGAAATGCTTTCACATCATTATTTTTTCGAACACACCAAGACATTTTATAAATTTTATTATGAATTTATGATTGCTAAAGAGGCGAAACCAAACGATGCGCATCTTTATCTAGCAAAGCTAGAAAAAGTCAAACCATTGACCGTTATAACCCAAAATATAGATGGTCTACATCAAATGGCTGGTTCAAAGAATGTTCTTGAACTGCATGGATCCGTTCACCGCAACACTTGTCTAAATTGTGGAGAGCACTTCTCACTAAAAGAAATAATGAAACTAGGAGATGTTCCACAATGCCCACATTGTGGAGGATTAGTTAAACCGGATGTTGTCTTATATGAAGAAGGACTTGATATGTCTGTGGTAAATGAGGCAATCTTCCAAATTTCTAAGGCTGATTTAATGATCATTGCGGGAACATCACTAAGTGTTTATCCAGCAAGCGGTTTAGTTTACTACTTTAAAGGCAAGAATTTGGTTGTTATTAATAAAGATAAGTTAAATATTCAAAGTGAAGATTATTTAGAGATTAACGATCCTGTAGGAAAAGTATTTAGCCAATTGCACATTTAACATTTATTAAATAAAAAAAGATCAACCGAGGTTGAACCTTGATTGATCTTTTATTTTGTCTTATTTGGCTTGATAGGTAATTGTGACTTCGTAAACGAGTGTATCAGCACTACCACCGATAGAGGCAGATGCTTTGTCGGTTGCGATTTCCATATTGGTTTCAGAGCCTGCAACCCACCAGTTACTTCCTTTTGGAGCAGAGATTGCGACTGCTGCGATAATTTCATAACCAGATTTTGCAGTAACGACGAGCTTACCAGAACCGGATTTGTATAAACGGATTTGAGCGCCGTTATTGTTGTCAATATAGATCTTACCTGAGTTACTATCTGTTGCTTCGACTGAAACAGTTAAAACTGAATCGATTGCTTGTGATGTGAGTTTAACACTACCACCACTATAACCAGATGGATTTTCAATCATAGAATCAGCATCAAATGTAACTGTAACTTCACCTGCTTGTGGAGCGACGACTGTGGTTGTGAAATGAAGTGTTTCATTCCAACCTTCGATTGTAACATCTCCTGTTACTGAACCTGTTGCAGTAGTATCACAAGAAACTGATGTAACTACAGCGTTTCCGCTTGATCCGTCTGTGTATTGAACGACGACTGTAACTTCGTTTGCAGAGACAGTGCCATTTTGAGTAACTGATTCTGGACCAGTAACGCTTGTGATTGAATCGATAACTTTTGCAGGAGCTGCATCGACTGTTAAGTTTGTATTATCACATGCTAATAATTGTAAATTGTCGTTGTAAGCACCTGTAATAAGGTTTGTGAATGTAAGAGTATCACCAGCTTTAACTGAGCCTAAATTTGCAAGACCTTGTGCTCCAAGTTGGTTCTTCTTAACGTAAACAGTAATGTCATCATTACCAACTTTAAGGACGACTGAAAGGTCGCTAGTTCCGACTGTGACGTCTGCTTTTGCTTCACCTTCAACTTGTGCTAAGAGGTTTAATCTTGCTGCTTGTTGATCGGCTGCTGATGAAATAATAACTGGGCTTGGAACTGTACCATCACCTGTAACTGTTGCACTTGAGATTGTGCCAGTTTCATATGTGCGGTTGAAGTTCTTAACGGTTGATTTAACTCTAACCATCTTACCAATTGCGAATTCATTATTATTTGGATTATAAATATCAAATCCGTAATCACCACTTTGAATGAAGTATTCGTTTCCGCGTTTTGCGGTAACAACTCCTCTTACAATGTATTCTTCTGTTGATTCGGCCTTGTTAGCTAAAGCAACTGCTGCTGCGTATGCTTCTGCGATTTGGTTAACTTCTGCAACTGTAACAGCAACATCTTTTTCGATTGAGTCAGCTGTGCCGTATGATGCAGTAACTTTGAAAGAAGTGTCGCCAACTGCTGCGACATCTTTGTCTAAAGCAATTGTTGCATCTTCTGTGACGTCAACATCTTCGCCTTTGTCATAGTGTGCCATGACTTTTAATCCAGCGATAGAATATGCTTCGTCTTCGTTATATGCTGTCTTTTCGACTTCACCACTGAAAGCAATGCTTTGTAATGTTTTTGTTGCTTCGGCAACTGTAACTGTACAAGAAGCGGATTTTGTAGGATCTGCAACTGAAGTTGCTGTGACTGTGGCTGTGCCTTCTGCTAATGCTATGACTTTGCCATCTTCATATTTTGCAACTGCTGTTGTTTGTTCTGAACTTACAACACTCCATTCAACTTCTTGATTTGCGGTTGAAGGATTGACTGTGGCTGTTAAAACAGCTTGTTCTCCGACTTCTAATTCAATGCTATTTTTTGAAAGTTCGACACTATCAACTTTTACATCACTAATTGAGTGTACTTCGGAATCTGTTAATTCATAAGCGCCTTGGTAAAGTTCACCAGTGCCGCTAACGACCATAACTTTTCCTTTGAACATATCTTGAGTAATGCTTGTGGTTGTTACGTCAGCTGGGAATTTTGAACACTTAAATAAGTAGATTGTGTTTTCGCCATCGCTTAAATAAAGTTTGAAGACGTTTTTATAGCCTGCATCCCATGCGTCGTGAGCAGTAACAATACCAGTTACATAGACTTTCTCTGATGTTGGATTGTCTACATCGATTGTTGCTTTTGCCTCACTAACGGTTAATGGGTTTTCAAGACTACCATAATTTGCACCTGGTACTGGTTCTTTATCAAAGACCTTAACAAGTGTTGACTTATGATCATTGTCTTTCTTCATTAATTCGTAAGTTTTTGTTTCTTGGTTATTTTTGACTTTCTTATATAAAGCACCATAACCTTTAACAACAACTTCTCTTCCTTTTAAGGAATCTTTTGCACTGAAGTCTTCAGTAATTGAACTGTCAACTACTGTCCAGTAACCTGTAACTTGTTTGCTGGAATCATCGCAGTCAACCATATTAAGGAAATTACATTCCTTATATTCGTTGAGTTCTGAACTTCCTGTTACTTTTGCTTTCACAAAGAAGAGATGGCTGGAATCGACCTCGGTTTTGTTTTCTTCAACTGCTGTATAATCAATAAGTGCATCGAGTTGAGTTTGGAAATCGGCAACTGAAATTGGATTTTCAATTGAACCAATAACAGTATCTGGAACTTCTACTGGATCATCATCGCCAGCAATTCCAGGATCGTCGCTACCTTGTTCTTCCTTTTTCTCTTCTTTCTTTTCTTCGTGCTTAATGCCAAGAAGATTTTCGACCCAGCCTTTTACTGGTTCATAAACATTGTTGGTAAAGAAACCACTAACAGTTTCCCAACCTTCTTGGAAAGTACAACCTGAAAGAATCAAAGCTGCTACAGGGAGTAAAAATAGAATTTTTCTTTTTTTCATAATTTTTCCTTTCTTTCCTTCCTTTCAATATATTATTGAATAACAAAAAAACTCGCAGTAAATACTATGCTATAATAGCATTAGAATTCACGACACGAGCAATTTCGTAGTTCATAAATACATTTATATTGTAATATAAGCATTCACTTTTTCAAAGCAATTAAAAATATTTTTTAAATAGTGCGATTAAATCTGATAATTTTTGCTTATTTGTAAATTGGATTTGGTTAAACTATACTAATACTCGCTATGGCAAACCCAAATTTGAAAGAAAATAAATTCAAACGTGCACTTGTTGTTCCTTTTAGAGGAATTATCAAGGCTATTTCGCCTACCTGGTACGTGAAATATCAATACAAATACATCACGCATCACAAACTCAATTTAAAAAATCCGGTTCGTTATACAGAAAAGCTTCAATATTTGCGCTTATACATCTACCCGAAAAACGCACTTGTAAGTAGATGCGCGTCCAGAGATGGCGCTCGTGAGTATTTGAAAGAATTGGGACTTGAAAATTTATTAATTCCTATCTATGGAATCTTTGATTCCTTCGACGAAATCGACTTTGAAAAACTTCCAGATCAATTTGTAATGAAATGCACTCACGCATGTGCTTTTAATAAAATCGTTTTAGATAAGAAAAATCTTGATATCGAAACAACACGTAAGCAATTCAATAAATGGTTAAAAACGAATTACGGAAATAAAACCATGGAGCGACATTACTCTCCAATTAAGCCAAGAATAATCATTGAAAAATACATTGGTGAATTAGATGCTCTTCCAGTTGAATATAAAATTCATGTTTTCAATGGAGTCGCAAAATCAATGTATGTTGTAACGGGTCGTGGAAAAGACATTAGATACAACAATTATTACATTGATTGGACACCATTTGATGGCTCACAATTTAATGGTTGGAAGAAGACAGACTATGAACTTAAAAAACCTGAAAATTGGAATGAAATGGTAAAAATTGCTGAGAAATTAGGGGAAAAATTCCCATTTGTTCGTGTTGACCTATATAACATTAATGGAAAAATATACTTCTCAGAAATGACATTTACACCTGCAAAAGGCACTCTCATTTTGGATGATGATAAGTGCGATTTTGAAATGGGTGAATGGTTAAAAATTTAATTAATACCAGGTTGAATCGCCGATAAACATTTCATAAAGCATAAGCGCCAAATGGTGCTTTTCTTTTTGGGTATAGTCATCAGTTAAATCTCTTGGAGCAAGTCTTGGATCATCACAATTCCATTCAAACGACATGGCAACCGCTCCAGAAAGTTCATCAAAGTTATCACTCATGTATGGAGTGAAATTGACAAACGTTGTGTTACCACCATTATCAACAGGAATTTGTACATTATCTAATTTATATTGAATTTTAGTGTATTGCCCGCCATCTCTATGAAGATAGAATGACCAGATAAAGTTAACTAATAAGTCATTGTGAGAAAATTCTTGTCCTTGTGGGAAATCGGTTCCACCTCTACAAGCAAAACCAAGATATTTTGCACTTACTAATGATTTTGGGAAGTACATGGCAAAACCAGTTTTATCTAATTGAACTCTTGATTTTTGATAAAGGCCTTCGCAACGAACTCTTCCATCAAATAATTTTGATGTAATTCCATAGCTGAATTTCTTTTCAATCTTGGCGAGATTGTTATTATATCCAAATTGTTCTTCTTTTATACCATTCCATTTATAGTTATCAATTGTTTTTCCACCAATAACGATAGTGTTACTATCTGAGAAGCGTAATGATGTTGGATTATTAAAAACAATTGGAGAGCCGGTTCCAAGAGTTTTAATATCTTCCCACTCGGTATAATAGTTCTTATCAAATTCTACATAATTATAGGCGTTTTCATCATATAAAAGATTTGTTTTAGCACAAGATGCTAATGTAATACCCGCTAATAGAAGTAAAGGAATTCTTTTATTCATGTTCTTCTTCCTCCTTCTTAATTGGCATATCTGAAATGTAGCCAAATATAAATAACATTACAAGTAATGCCGGACTTCTTAAGAATGCATCGTAAGAATCAATATGTGGTCCAGCAACGACTAACGCAAAGAATGATTCATAAATGAAGAATGATAATAGCATTACAACAAAAATGCTCTTTGAACAATCTGAGTCATTGCTATTTTTAAGATAATGGAAAACAAAGTATCCCATTAATATAAGGAATGCCCCAAATAATAAAGTCCCAATTAAACCAATTTCTTTGAGAAGTTGAGCTTCAAACATATTTGTTTCTAACCATGTAACGTTCTCATTTACAATCGTTGGCATAAGGCCAAAGAAGTTGACCATCTTTCCACCAACTTTTGCAAACATTGCCTCAATGACCGGTGTGACTTTAAGCATGATTCTATTTTCAACAAATACTCTATTTAAAAAACCAGGTAGTTTATAACCAACCGCTACATTAACTATTGCGATTACGAAAAACAAAACAGCTAAACCAAGTAAAGAAACACAAAAAATTCCTGCGATTTTCAATACTTTTTTGTTATTTTTAAAAAATCTATAAATAACCGCAAATAAAGATGCAACTGCTAAAACTAATATTGCTTTGAAGTTTGGTAAAACAAATAATGCTAATAGTCCAACACCACCAATTACCGCGCAAATAATAAAGTTATTGCGATCTTGTTTTGGAGATATGAATAATAATCCAGGCAAGAATGAAGCGGTTAGTACTGCAAACAAACTTCCGTATTCAATATAAACTTCTGTGAAATAGAATCCACTTAACCAATACATTTCTTTAGTTACATCGTAAGGAATTCCGTTGTAATAATAATTTGGTTTGTCTTTATAAAGGAGTTTATAGAAAAAACCATATTCAATAAGTGTAGAAAATAAGCCAAAAAGTGTAATCGCTGCAAACGCTCCACCTATTACAAGTAAAACGGTTTTTGTCTTAATATCATTAAGTTTTCTTAAAAAGAAACCTAATGCTAAAAATGCAGGCAGCGCAAGCAAAAGCGATAAGTTCGAAATGGTTGAGAAACCTTTTGAAAATTCATTAAATGATCCAAATAGAGATATGACAAGAAGTAAACCAACAGGGAGGGTAATCCAAACGAGGTTTTTCTTATCTTTCTCAACTTGAAGAACGAAGAATAAGCCAACAACAGCCAAGAAAGCACCTGCGAGTCCAAAAACATAACTAATATTTCCAAAATTAAAAGCTGTTAAAGCAACGACTTCTAAAATCAGAAAAGTTAATATTGATTTGTTTTTAACAAAGAAGTTTTCTTTTTCCATCGTTCTTCTATTATACCTATTTATGATATGTTTCGTTATTTAAAATTTTAAATCCTCTATATATCTGCTCTAATAGTATCAATCTTGTCATTTGATGAAGGAAAGTAAGTTTTGACAGTGAAATAGACGTATTACATCTTGCTTTAAGAGCATCGCTTAACCCATATGAACCTCCGATTACAAATGAAATATTAGAACCGCCTTCAACCATTTTCTTATCTAAAAAGGAAGCAAATTCTTCACTCGTAAATTCAGGTTTATTCATATCTAGACCAATAAGGTAATCATTTTTAAGAAGTTTAAGAACTCTTTCTCCTTCTTCGTTTTTAGCTATGCTAATATCAGCAGAATTTGGATTATCTTTAACTTTTGAATCCGCGACTTCAACTATTTCAATATTTGAATATGGCGAAATACGTTTAACATATTCGTTAATACCATCTTTAAGATATTGTTCTTTTATTTTGCCAATGCAATAAAGTTTAATTTTCATTTATTTGAGTTCGCCACTTGCTTTCATTTGAACCTTTATATTTCCTAACGAGGTTGCTTCTATTGGCATAGCGACAACTTTAAGTTTTGTATATTTTTCAACTAGTTCGTTAAGGTATTTATTTTTAGCGCCACCGCCAACAATATATAGTTTTTTATACCTTTTTCCCGTAATTTTTTGTAATTCTTCAATTGATTTTTTGTAGCAAAGAGCCATTGAGTGATAAATCGATGCAAATACATCAAAATCATTTTTTGGAGGGTTCTTTTGTAATAGATTAAGAATTGCTTGTTTCATTTCTTTTGGTGCATTTAAACTTGGATCATTAACATCAAATGTTTCGCTATAATTAGTCTTTTTTAACCCCTCAGCAATTTCATCAAATGTATATCCTGTTTCTTCAATCACTCTATTTGTCAGATACATGCCCATGATATTTTTTAAGAATCTAATATAGCCCACGCCACCTTCGTTTGTATAGTTTGCTTCAAATGAGGTTTTGCTAATAATCGGGTCTTTTAATTTAATTCCTAAAAGAGACCAGGTTCCGGAAGAAAGAATCAAAGATTCTTTGTCTACATCGACAGCCTCAAACGCACTTGCTGTATCATGAGAAGCGCAAAGAACAACTTTCGCGTTCCCACAAACCTCTTTTTGGATTTCTGGTAGTAGTTCACCAGCAACATGTCCAGGCATAATTAAACGAGTGAAAAACTTCTTATCAAGATTAAGTCTTTCTAGTAAATCGAATGCATAGTGCCTTGTTCTTGGATCTAATAAACTACCAGTTGATTCAATAGTATATTCATGAGTTTTAACACCGGTAAGCTTATATACAAAATAGCAAGGGAGCATTAAATAGTCTGTTGCATTTTCTAATCTTCCTTTTTCTTTATCATCGTAAAGTTGGTAGATAGTATTAAAAGCCGCAAACTGAATACCGGTTTTCCCATAAATATCTTCAAATTTCACCAAATTATGCACTTTTTCTGCACTTTTTTGGCATCTTTCGTTTCTGTAAGCATAGTATGGAGGTATTTCTTTATCCCTATTTAATAAGACATAATCAACACCCCAAGTATCAATCGAAATAGATTCAATGCTTTCGTATTGATCAAATGCTTTTTTAATACCAATTTTTATTTCCTTAAAAATACGAGGAATATCCCAAACAAGTCCGTCATTAGAATCATCCATTTCAGTCTTAAAACGATGAATTTCTTCAAGTTTGATCTCGCCTTTTTCAAGGTAGCCAACAACATGGCGTCCGCTTGTGGCGCCTAAATCAATGGCTAGATAATATTTCATTATTTCTCCTTGATGACTCCTGGCATCATTTTTAAATTCCAGAGTTTTGCAAGTCCAATAATAACGTTGTCTGGAATTACGTTTTCAACGTGGTCAATAGTCAACATATAAATCTGAGCAGTCTTTTCAACTGTTTCAATTAAGCCAAAAGCTTCATCAATATCTTCGCCAGCACCATAGATACCATGATTTGTCCAACTAACGAGTCTATGTTTCTTCATCTTTTCAGCTGTTGCTTGACCAATTTCAGTTGTTCCGCAAACCATACATGGTAAAACGCCAATCCCTTCTGGGAAGACAACAACTGCTTCTGTATTTGATTTCCAAAGAGCTCTAGTGAATTCTTTTTCATCTACAGGTAAACATGCGCCCATGCAAATCGTGTAAAGTGGGTGAGTATGCATAATAACTCTATTTTTTGGATTAACTTTTAATCTTGCTGCATGGCTCATAAGATGTGCTGGGAATTCACTCGTGAATTTTCCGCCATCTTTAAACCCCCAAATTAAGCCCGCTTCTTTACCGTCTTTTGAAATCTTTACTAAACCAAGATTATTCTCTGGATCTTTTTCAACATTTTTGAAATATTTTCCGGTTCCAGTAACAAGGAAGAATTTGTTTCTGACAATTTCGTCTGCGACAAAGCCGAGTTCAATTTTTCTTATTTGTTTTTCAATTGGGAAAAATTCTCTTACTTGGTCTCTATCAAGCAAATATGAGATGTTGCCGCCATTACGTTCATCCCATCCTTGACGATACATGTTTGCAGTGATTTCGCACATTTCTTTTACATACTTTGATTCACTAAAGTTCATAAGTTTTCCTCCTGTTTTTGTTTAGTAAATTTATTTTCTGATATTTTTATACATTGGGCCATAGGCTTCACACGCTCTATAGTCTTGTCCTTCTTTATCCATTCCAAATGCGCCCCATGATGCTGGACGATAAATGTCTTTTTCATCAATGTTATGCATACAAACTGGAATTCTAAGAATTGAGCAAAGTGTAATTAAGTCTGCTCCAATATGACCATAGCTAATTGCGCCGTGGTTTGCGCCCCAGTTATTCATGACATCATAAGCACTTCTAAACGGTGCTTTATCACAAAGACGCGGAGTAAACCATGTACATGGCCAAGTATAATCTGTTCTCTTCCATAACTTGTCTGTTACTTCATCTGGTAAGCAAACTGTCCATCCTTCAACAATTTGTAAAACTGGTCCTAAACCTTTAATAAGGTTAAGTCGAATCATTGTTGCAGGCATTTCAGCTCTGGTAACGAATCTTGATGAATATCCACCACCTCTAAAGTAGCCTAAATCAGCTGCTGGCCAGGTTGTGTGTTTCATCATTGTTTCAATATCTTTATCATTAACATCCCACCATTTCTTCATTGTTGGGTTGCCTTTTTCATCTTTAACTTCGCCACAGGCATCAACACAGCAGGCGCCTGAATTAATAAGGTGAATAATTCCGTCCGCTTCCTTTGCGTGTCCTTGTAAGTCATAACCTGTAACTCTCTTAACTGATTCATTTGACCAATATGTTCTAACATCAGCGAACATTTGGGCTCTACCAGTTAAAAGTTTCATGAACAACATACTTGTTGCATTAAGTGTGTCATTCTCTGTACCTAAAATATAAGGTTCTCTAGCACCGTTCCAGTCGAATGAAGAATTCAAAATTGATTCTGGGAAGTCGCAGTTTGGATAGAAGTCAGTCCATTGTCTTTGACCTTGGAATCCACCAACGATTGCATTGTGGCCAACTTGTTCTTCTTCCCAACCTTTAAGATTCTTGTTTCCATTGAACAAATCTTTGATGATACAAGCCATTTTTACCGTGAATTCCCAGTCTTTTTCTTTTTGTTCTGGTGATTTTTGTAGTTCTTTCGGGTTCTTATCAAAGTCTGGATTACAATACTTTTTAACCCAGGCTAAAGCTTTTTCATATTCTTCGAGATCATAGATTTTTTGATCCATCCTACGAATGATTTCTACTTCATCAACGGATTCAACTCTCATGCCTAAATATTCTTCAAAGAAGTTTGGATCAATGATTGAACCACCAATACCCATTGTGACTGAACCAATTTGTAAATATGATTTACCACGCATTGTTGCCACTGCAACTGCTGCTCTAGCAAATCTAAGCATCTTTTCTTTTACGTCTTCTGGTATAGAAGTGTCATCAGCTTCTTGAACTTCATGACCATAGATACCAAATGCTGGTAAACCTTTTTGTGCATGAGTTGCAAGTACACTAGCTAAATAAACAGCGCCAGGTCTTTCGGTTCCATTAAATCCCCAAACAGCTTTAATTGTCATAGGATCCATGTCCATTGTTTCTGCACCATAGCACCAGCAAGGTGTAACTGTTAATGTAATATCAACACCGGCTTTTCTAAATTTATCTGCACAAGCAGCTGCTTCTGCAACTCTACCAATTGTGGTGTCTGCTATAACGGTTTTTACGTGTTCACCATTAGAATAGAAAACATTTTCCTCAATAAGTTTTGCGGCAGCTTTTGCCATGTTCATTGTTTGGTCTTCTAAAGATTCGCGTACTTTTATCTTTCCGCGTCTTCCGTCAATTGTTGGTCTAATACCAATAACTGGATAATCTCCAATAAGTCTACTTTTCGCCATAAGTCTCTCCTTTACCTAACATAGTCTTTGACTGAAACAAAGTATTCTTTTTTATGAAATGTATCAGAAAATGTCGGAGACAATGCCTCTAAAGAATCTCCTTCACATCTGAATGCATTAAATAACAAGTTATTTGTTTTTGCGATCTTCCTGGTTTCAATTTCCATTCTTGCAACGTAAGAGTTCCCTCTCTTTTCTACCTTTGCATTAAAAAAATTGTTGTTTACAAAAATAAGTTTATCTTTATATTTTTGAGCAACAAATATTGTCCCATTAGGCGCAACTTCAAATTCATAATAATATTCCAATTCACCAACATCTAAGAAAACCTCAACAACGTTTCCTCTCCAAATTTCATCATTATTTCTATTTGAAAAAGATTCTAAAGTTGAGTCATAAGCAACAAAATTAAAAACTAAAACATCGTCGTTATAAAAACACTCAACTTCCGTCGTCGGAATTCCTGGTTTACCATTACGATTGTTTTTAAGAAGATGCATAATATCAATCGTTATCTTTTATATTATAAAAAATTTGTATAAAAATCGCATTTTAATTTTATTAAAAATATTCCTAATTATTGTTGTTTTAAAACAAAATAAAAACAGGCAATGCCTGTTATTATTTTCTAATGGTGGAGTTGGCGGGAATCGCACCCGTGTCCAGAGAAGGCCCCACAATGACGTCTACAGCTTAGACGATATTGTTTGTTTAACGTAGAATCGCATATCGTTACTATCTACGCGAGACTCATTTTTGTTCGGTGGACTTTAGCGAGTCAACTGTGTTTCCCTATCCTTTTGGTATGACACTCTTATCAGACGTGAAAGGAATAAAACTCTGAGGAGTGCTCTGTCCGGCCCTTGGTCGGTCTCTATGTCGAGTAGCTTATGCTAAGCAGAGTGATTGAGCTCTTGGAGCTCTCATGTAACTGTTGTCAGTTATTTTGTTTTGGTGTTTATGGTCACCAGCCAGCTGCAGTCAAAGCCAGGCGATCAACCCTGTCGAAACTAAGTCAACCCCATTAGCGTGTGTAATTCTATCATATATAATTAGAGAAATAAATATTCTTTAAGAATTTTATGTTTTCAATTACGAAAAATATTTGATAACATATATCTCGCTTATGAAAAACATTAAATTATTCTTTACAACACTTATTAGTAACAACGCAGCGATTGATGCAGGTAGAAAGAAACCTTGGTACGCTGCAGTTATATTATTTTTAATTTCAATTGTTCTTTCAGTTATTCCAACAACTGTTCTCGAGCTTAGAAAACAAGGTGATAAAAACTTTAGTTCCACCACATTCCTTGCAAGAGAAGCATTAACTGAATTTTCAAACGAAATTAGAAATGATGATGGAATGACCGTTGTCAAAGTTGACAAGAAGACAAGTTATATCGTTGGTAGAAACTCTGAAACATTTGGAGAATTAGACTCCAAGACAATGGCGTATAACTTCAAATTCCGTTATTCCTCAAATGAAAATGTAGTCAATGTCTACACCGCATTAAATGAAGAAAAAGTTAGTTACTTTGTCTTCACACCAGATACAGTTTATGTTCACGTTGTCGACCCAAACAATCACGACACAACTAAGTTAAATTTCGTATGTATCAACGCATATAAGAAGCTTGGTGATAACGCTCTAAAAGAAGCATATTCTGAAGGCGCTGACAAAACCGAAACTATTCAAAAAACATGGGAAAACTGGAAAGTTTTGATCAGACAACTCTATAATCAAACAAGACTTAAATCAGCAGGAATGCAACTCGGAATCATGAGTGCAGTCAATGTTGGTATCGTCTTAATTATGGGCTTTATGGTTTGGGTTCTTACTAGAGGTAAAAACAATCCATATCGTATCTTCAATGTTTGGGAATGCTACAAGATTGTTTGTTGGGCATCACTTACCCCTGCAATTCTTACATCAGGACTTGGATTCCTTATTAAGACATTCGCATCAACCATCTTCCCATTACTACTTGGTGTCCGTGTCATGTGGCTCTCAATGAAGTCACTTAGACCAGACGGAAGTGGATACGCATCAAACTAAAATGAAAGAGGACTGAAGTCCTCTTTTCTAATCACCATAATCACTACCGCGCGATTTATCTTCATAAAATATTTTACACGCGTCAGTGACATCAACGAATTCCCTTAACACGGTGTTACCATAATCTAAGAACGGGTTTTCAAAGTCATATACAAAGGCAATTTCTTTATAATTATGAACAAGTTCATCAATCTTATTCATGAATGGTGTTTTTTGTTCTGGGTATCTTTCAAATAAACCAATCATTTGAGTGTAAAAGGCTGGTTCTAAATAAAATGTATTTCCGTTTTCACAAAGGTATTTTTTAACGAACTTACTTTTAGTAATATCTTTATATTTTGCGAATTCTTCGTAGTTCATTATCTGCCTCCTTCCACTGAATAATGTTGGTTAGCACAACATAATCTTATATTTTGTAAAGATATATTAGCATCTTCAAATATCTTAGTATAAGTTTCAAGTGCAACATCTGGACGATTTGCTTCTTCAGATAAGTGTGCAAGAATGATTTCTTTTGTTTTATCACCGACACACTTTGTCATATATGTAGCAGACTGTTCGTTTGATAAGTGCCCTTTTGTAGATAAGATTCTACGTTTGAGCATCATTGGTCTATTGGTCGCCATTAACATCTCTGGATCATGATTAGATTCAATGATGTAATAATCAGCATTTTTAATTTTTTGTAAGGATTTCACGGTAATTTTTCCAGAATCTGTTAAATAAACAAGCTTTTCCTCGTCGTTTTCAATAACAAATCCAAGAGGGTTTCTAACATCGTGATTTGTCGAAACTGGAGTTATTTTAAAATGATCAATTCGAAATTCTTTATATGGTTCAAGCTCCACCACATTCTCGTTATTTAATGTTTCTTTTGTACAGTAAATTGGAAGAGGTGGTAAATATTTAATGCCAGCTGTGTGATCCCAATGTTCATGAGTAAGCAACATTGCATTAATGTTATAGAGATTTAAATTTTCTTTTGCTAATACTTCTTTTAGAACCCTAAGTCCAACACCCATATCAATTAAAAGAACACGACCCTTATCGATAACGAGGGTCGCGTTCCCTTTAGATCCTGATTGAATAACTACAAACCTCATTATTCTGATGGTAAGTAGTTGATAGATTCACTTTCAAGTTCGTTATATTTTCTTTCAGCTTCTTCTGAAAGTGAATCGAATCTACAGAAGTTCTTTTTGAATAAGAGAGGGACTCTACCCATTCTTCCAGAACGATTCTTTCTAATAAATAAGTCAACAAGCTTAATATCTTCACCAGTTGTCCCTGTTGCATTTTCTTCTGCTTTAAGGACTTCAGCATTGTGTTGAGCAACAACATTCTTACTTTCTTTACCTGCAGTTGAAAGTTTCTTTTCGTGAAGCATCATAACGATATCGGCATCTTGTTCAATAGAACCAGATTCACGAAGGTCAGATAATTGAGGTTCTCCACCTCTATTTTCAACGTTACGGTTAAGCTGTGCGACACCAAGAACAGGGACCTTAAGGTCTAATGCTAATTTCTTAAGTGTTTGAGAAATCATTTGAACTTCAAGTTGTCTTGATTCAGATTTTGATTTTTGAGATGTTGTAACAAGACCAATATAGTCGACAACAATTAAACCTAAGTCTGGTTCTTGCGCTTTAAGTTTTCTACATTTTGCAACTAAATCTAATAACTTAATACCTGAGGTATCATCAACGTAAATACGTTTTTGGGCCATTCTTTCACAAGATTGTTGAAGTTTAAGCCTCTTGTTTTGGTTTAAATTAAAACCAGTAATTAAGTTATCAAATTCAACATCAGCATCTGCGGACACTAAACGTTTGAAAAGCATATTTGCAGGCATTTCTAGTGAAAAATATGCAACAGGGCAATTTGCTTTTGTTGTAGCATTATATGCTAAGTTGAGTGAAAGAGCTGTTTTACCAATGCCTGGTCTAGCAGCAAGTACGATAAATTCGCCTGGATGAAATCCGTGGGTTAAGATGTTAAGTTTTGGGAATCCTGTTGGGGTTCCAGTAACTGTGTCATCTGAAGTGGCGGTTTTTAAATTTGCAAGTTCTTCAGCAAGTTTTTGTGCTACTTGGTCTGCTTTTTGGAAGTCGCCAATTCTTCGTTTTTCAGTAACTTCTGTAATCTTCTTTTCTGAGGCTGCAATAAACTCAGAAATTTCATTTATATCTTTTGTGTAATAAGTATTTTCAATTTCATTAAGTGTCTTTAAGAAATTTCTTAAGACAGCGTGGTCTTGGACAATTCTTACGTAGTCTCCAAAGTGTTCAAATGTAACGACTGCGTCTGCAAGTTCAATTAAATATTCAGGAGCACCAGAAATCTCTAATTCTTTAGAATTAATAAGTTCGTTCGTAATTGTTTGTGGATCTACTGGAACTCCGCGGTTATATAGTCTATACATCGCACCAAAAATAGCACGGTGATTTTCATTTCCTTCATAGAAGTCATCTACATTTAATTTAGCAACAGCTTCTGAAACCATTGCGTTGGAGCGAATCATTGCGCCTAAGACTGCTTTTTCAGCTTCGGTGTTATGTGGTAATTTCTTTTCTGCCATATGATTCTCCCATTATTTCTCGTTAACAAGAACGGTTATTGTTCCTGTTATTCCTTTATATAATTCGATAGTAAGTTTGCTATAGCCAAAATGATCAACTATTGGTTTATCAACAAACTTTCTTTTATCGATACTAATCCCGTGTTTTTCTTTTAATTCTTGTTCGATTTGTTTGGTCGAAATTGTTCCAAACATTCTTCCGTCGCCGCTTCCCTTAGCATCAAACTGTAAAACAATTGATTCTAATTTTTTAGCGGCTTCTCTAGCATCTGCCTTCATTTTTTCAATGTTGTCGGCTTCAACTTTTTTCTGTACATCTAAAATTTCTTGAGAACGTTCACTATACATGACGGCAAGACGATTTGGGATAAGGTAGTTCGCACCATAGCCGTCTTTAACATTAACAACATCTTGTTTCTTGCCAATGCCTTTAACGTCCTTTAAAAGTATAACTTTCATTATGCGTCTCCTTTTTTAACAACTCTTGCGTCGTTAAGGTAATCGTTTAAAACATTTAAGAGTCTCGTTTCAGCAGTCTCTAAAGAGTAATGTTTAAATGAACATGCGGCTTGTGTGAAGTGACCACCACCATTCATCTTTTCTGCCAAAAGTTGAACGTTGATTGTGCCATCACTTCTACAAGAAATACGGACTTCATCTGTTGCGGTTTTACCAATAACAAATGAGGCATTAATACCTTTCATAGACATACAAGCATTACCTACTTTTGCAAGTGTAGCTGCTTCAATAATGTCTTCTTCATCCGCCATACAGTAAACGATTCCATAATATGGAGTCTTTGTATTATTAAGAATTTTGTTAACAAGTGCGTGTTCTTCAAACTCATCCTTTAAGAAGTCGTCTGCTTTAGCGTTATCTGCACCACATTCCTTAAGGAACATAGCGGCTTCAAATGTTCTAGCACCTGAAGTTGTAGACTTAAAGAAGTTAGAGTCCATAAAGATACCTGAAAGCATAACTGTTGCATATGCTGCTGGTATTTTTACTCTTGGGTTGCTTGATGCGTATTTGATTAACTCGGCAATCATTTCACATGCTGAAGAAGCTGATGAATCAATATCCGAGAAAATTGGGGATTCGATAAAATCTTCACCACGTCTATGATGGTCAATAATCATAATTTTGTTGGCTTTTTCAATAATTTTTGGTGCTAAAGTCATGTTTGTCTTATGGACGTCACAGACAACAACAAGTGTGTTTCCTTTAAGAAGATCTAAACCTTCAGCTTCAGAACAGAATACTTTGTTCATTTCGTCTTTTGAGAATGTTGCAACTAATGCGCCTTTACATTTTCTTTCAATGCTCTTTGGGTTATATACAATCTTTGATTGTTTACCTAGAGTATCACAAATTGCTTTGATACCAACACATGCACCAAAGGCATCCATATCCATCATTGCGTGTCCCATGATAACAACGTTAGCAGAGTTTCTGATAAGAGACATAACGGCGTCACCCATAACACGAACACGAACTTTATTGTGGTTTTCTTGAGCTTCGGATTTACCGCCAAAGAAGTTAAGATCTTGTCCATATTGAGAAACAACAACTTGGTCTCCACCACGTGATGTTGCAATTTCAAGAGCGGAAACAGACATATCGTTGAGTTTAACGACATCTGGATAATCATAAGCAATACCAATAGAAAGTGTTGGAGGTGTTGCTTCTTTTTCGCCAATTTCATGAATCTTATCTAAAAGTGAAAATTTATCTGCAATCATCTTTTCAAGTGATTCAAAGTTACAGATGATGAGATATGCATCATTACTAATCTTTCTTAAAAGTGCTGAATAGTCACGAGCATAGTCATATATTGCGGTTCTTACTTTTGAAAGTACGTCGTTTGTTTCTTCACCATTACCAGAAACATCCGAGAAGTTATCGATAATAATTTGACCAATAACAACGGCTTGACGTTTGGAATAGTTAGAAATCGTTTCAAAATCTGTTGTGTCTTTAAAAATATAAAGTCCCGCTTCTTTTAGAAGCTTAACCTCATAGTTTCTATTATTGACCTGAATTTTAACAATTGTCTTGCTTGATCCTTCGACAAGTTCTTTGAGTTCTGGTTGCCACTCTAAAATGTTTTCATCAAGAATTTCGATTGCTCTTTCTTTGAAAAGGGTGTTTGTCCATAAAACAACATCGTTCTCGTCGACAACAGCGAGGCCCAGCATACCAAAGTTATAAGCTTCTTCAATATCAGAACCAATTAAGTCTGCTGCTCGAAGGTCCGTTTTTTGTCTAATTTTTGAGAAGTAGAAAATGACAGACCACACATAAACGATATCAATAATAACTGCAGTTCCAAGGCTAATGAATAAAATAACTGGATTTATAATTTCTCTAAAATTAAAGAAATTAAAGTAATAAGCAATGCCTAAAAATAGAACTCCAAATAGTTCAAGAAGTCCTATTATTACACCTATTAGTTTTGCTTTACGTAAACGTCTTTTCATATCGCTATCGTATATTATAACAAACTTGTTTTACAAAAAGTAATTTTTAATAACTTTTTTATCGTGAAGTATATTTTATATTAAAAACATATGCTTTTTCTTTAAATTTTTGAATGTTTTCTATTTATAGAAAAGAAAAAAGAGGCCTAAGCCTCTTTTAAAAAGTCGGGGTTCGTGATTAGAACTTTCCGAAAATTAATCTGAGCAAGAATTCGACGATTGCAACAGGAATCATGAGGACGAATCCAACAATTGATCCGAGGAGATCGACGACGACTTCTAATGCACCAGCAACGATACCGATAATGACACCAAAGATGCCGTAACCGAATAATTGACCGATGACATGGAGGTTGCCCCAAATTAATTTGATTGATTGTAAGCAGCTAGCAGCAATTCTCATATCATTTACCTCTCTTTGTGCTTATTATATAAAAACGCATATACATTTACAAGAAAATTACTGAAAAATCGTCGATTTTTGCTTAACTACAGTGCTTTTCTCATTAAATTTAATACGTTGCGTTATAAGATAAATGAAAGAAAAAGCAGATTAATCTGCTTATCTTAATGTTTTAAATCGCTCTTTTATTTCTGGCTTTACCCTAAACGAATCATTCACTTTAGAGACCGTTTTCCTTACTAAAATATTATCGTTGATGGATTGTAAAAACTTAAACACATCGTCTGGAAAATCAATGGCTATCGTAGCAAGTAACCACGCTTCTGCCATCATAACCATGTACTCTTCATTAAGCGTTAGGAACGGAAAAATATCGAGAATTCTAGGGTTTTTTGAGTGTTTTAAAGCAAGAACGTAACAAAATCTTCTATCAAATGTGTGTCTTGATCTGTAGAGCTTTTTGAAGAAGGAAACGAATTTATCAAAATCTGTTTTTTTCAAATAAGTTACGACACAATCGGTAATCGCCCATGATTTCGCTTTTTTAATATTACGTTCAAGGAAGTTGAGTTGTTCATCAACATTATTTGCTCGCGAAAGAGCTAAACCAAAATAAATAAAATCAATTTCTAAATATTTCCCAAGTCTAAAATCTTCAATTTTTAACTCTAGATCAGTCTTTTCCTCTTTTATTAATTGTCTTAATACGGGGTTCTTCACCCCAATTGCGATGTAGCTACTGTTTGAGAGCGTTTTTGAAAACTTCGCAAATTTTTTGTCGCAGATTTCAAATAGATGTTTTTCTAATTCAGAGTAATTCACTAATCTATCTTTTCAAAATCAGAAGAAGGGTGTTTGCAGATTGGGCAAACATAATCTTTTGGAAGTTCTTCACCTTCAAATTCAATGACAAAACCACAGATTTTACAGGCAAAATGGTGTTTTTTAATTACTTTTCTCGTTTCTTTTTCTTTTGCTAGGAACTCACTTGGTTTCATAAGTTTATCGGCCAAAGAATTAATTTGATTTTTGTTGTCATCACTCAAAGATGACATTATACGAATTTCAGGTTCGATAAAATTTAGATTCTTTCCGTGAGACAACAACTCCTTCATAACTTTTGCAGCGTTCGGTGCCCACGTTCCATTTTCAATTAAAGCAATCGTTTTGTTTTGAAAGTTATGTTCAATCAAATGATCTAAGAAAGTTCTCATGAATGGAAATATCGACATATTATATGTCGTAGTGGCAAAAACAATTCTTGGATAACGGAAAGCGTCCTCGACTGCTTCCGCCATATCTTCACGAGCTAAATCACAACAAACAACTTTTGGACAATCTTTGTTTTTAAGCGTGCTTGATAATAACTCAGCGGCTTCTTTTGTGTGACCATAAACCGATGTATAAAATATCGCTACACCATCAGTTTCACTTTGATATGACGACCAAATATCATAAAGGTTTAGATAGTAATTAAGGTTTTCCATCAACATTGGTCCATGGAGCGGACAGATGGCTTCAATTTCTAAATTCTCCGCTTTTTTCAGCAAATTTTGAACTTGTACACCATATTTACCAACTATTCCGAAGTAATAACGACGAGCTTCGCAAGCCCAATCTTCTTCATGATCTAACGCACCAAATTTTCCAAATGCATCAGCAGAAAATAGTGTCTTACTTGTTTCATCATAGGTCACCATTACTTCTGGCCAGTGTACCATTGGAGCCATTATAAATTTAAGGATGTGTTTACCTAAATTTAATGAATCACCTTCTGTCACAATAATCTTTCGTTTAATTTCAAAGTTATAAAATTGTGACATCATTCTAAAAGCTTGGGCTGTCGCTACCACAAATGTATCAGGATATGATTTAAGAAATTCAATTAAGTTTCCGGAATGATCCGGTTCCATATGCTGAACAATTAAGTAAGTTGGTTTTTCATCACCTAGAACTTCCTTAAGATTCACGAACCATTCGTCTTTAAAATTCTTTTCGACAGTATCAAAAATAGCAATTAAGTCATCTTTGATGACATATGAGTTATATGCCATTCCATTAGGAACTTCATATTGCCCCTCAAAAAGGTCTAATTGATGATCGTTTACACCAATATAATAGACGTCTTCTTTAATAAGTTTCATTACTCTTCAACCCATTTCTTAATTAGGTCATCGGAATTATTAACTTCATAACTGTGAATAGCCAAACCGCTTTTAACGATTGCGCCTTTCATCATGCTTCTTAGTTCAAGTTCCATAATTCCAAATGTGCCTTCTTCGTTTGTACAGAAAGGTTTAATAACTTTTCCAACAAATGAATAAGCTTTAATAAAACGAGCAATTACTCTTGGATAAGAACGATACCAAAGTGGGAATCCAAGATAAATTGTGTCGTAAGCATCAATAGATGCTGGTAAATTTTTAAGTTCTGGAAGGATATTCTTTTCGTATTCTTCGCGGGCTCTACGGTTACATTCATCATATCCAAACGGATATTCTTCTTTTGGTTGGAGGCCGATTAATGCTCCACCAGTTAGTTTTTGGATTTTTTCTGCAACGATTTCAGTAAAACCTTTTTCAATAATTTCGCGCTTATCATCAACGATGTTTTCACCAGCACGAGAGAAATAAACAACTAATACTGCCATAATAAAACTCCTTGTATTTATTCTATCAATTTAAAAAGAAAAAACCAACGATATACGCTGGTTTTTATTTCTCTTTTTTCTGTTTTTGTGAAGGCTTTATATTTAGCCAGAATATCATAGATATTTGAGCAGGAACACCAATGAAATAAAGTGGCCACAGTTGATAATCTCCAACAGAAAGAAATGTTGCAATAATAAGAGACCAAATAAGGAGCGACCACCCTATAAACGCAGTCATCTTACGATGGAAATAAATGTGATTAAAATAAATTAATACCACCGCACTTAGTGGAACACCCCACACAAACGATTGCCAAATTGTTCCTTTGCCTCTAATTAAGCAATAAACAAAAACGACTGTTGCAAGCATCCAAACAATTGAAAGTACAAGCGCTGTAATAACAATTCTATTAGATCTGTTAAGTGGATTTCCCTTTGTTTTGAATTGGGCATTTTCCTCGTGAGTAAGGTAGTCAATTGTGACTCCATAAAACTCACAAAGGTTATACAAAACCTCTACATCAGGGAGCGTATCACCGTTTTCCCATTTAGAAATTGCTCTATCTGTATAATTGAACTTTTCTGCGAGTTCAAATTGTGTTAAACCACGTCTTTTTCTTAGTTCGGAGAGATTATCTCCGATGATTTTTCGCAAGTCTTTCATACCTAAAAGCATAGAACTTAACCAAAATTATGTCAAAAGAAAAATTTATTTTTCTATTTTTAGGAGAGTTGCTTTTTCTCTCTATTTTCAATACTTGAAACAGTTCCGTGCTTATTATTGACACACGCACGATAATATTGTCCGCTATGGAAAACGCAAAGGAAAAAAAGCATCTATCTAAAGGTAAAAAAGCGCTCATCCAATACTCAATAATCGCTGTCTGTGCAGCCGGAGTTGGAGTCGGGGGCGGAATTATCTTGAAGAAAAAACTTGGTCCAGTCGAAGTTGACTATTCAGGGTTTGATTCAAGTTCATTCCAAGCCGACGCAAGAGCTCTTCTCAAAGCATATGAAGAGAATCCAAACCAGGAATTCACACCAGCCGAATTAGTGAATATCGGATTGGAGAAGTACCGTCAATGTGAAAACTCATATTCAATCGGAGTCGGTCAAGCTTCCACCATTGTTAATCAGCAAGTCAGAAACTTCCAAATTAGAAATGGTGACACCTACTATGAGGAGCAAATCTCAAAGTCCAGCATGGTAAGTCTTGCTAATAGAGTTATTGCAAACGAGGAGAATGCAACAATCTATAAAGGCAAAGCTAAAGATGTTGAGGTCCCAGAATACAAAGACGGTCCTCAAACCATGAACTCTGAAGATTACAAATCATCTTGGGGCAAGACATTACCTGAAATGTTCATCTACATTATCTCAAATGATACCGTCGATACAGATAAGAGTTCAGTGAATAAAAAAGACGGAAAAATATATGTAAATTTAGAACTTGATCCTGAAATTGCATCTTATAACTACAAAGTTCAAATGAAAACATTATCGGATTTAAGTTCGCTTCCAACATTTGAATACCTCAGACACACCTATATTTTTGATAGCGATATGACACTTCTTCACACCACATTAGATGAAAAATATGTCGCATCAATGTCTGGTATAAACGCAACCATAGTTAACAATTTAAATTATTACTACCATGCGAATGAATACATGAAAATTCCAGAAATTAATGAATTTCTCGATTATTCCGTAGAAGGAGAAACAACTTATGAATAAAAAGAAAGTTAGAAAAACAATAGCAAGAGTCGGCACCGCCGCACTCTTCTTTGGTGTTTCACTTGGATGTGCATATTTCTTTACTCCAAATGCTAAAAAGACAATTGCAGCAACCCAAAAGCAAAAAGCACACCACGAAGTCAGTGAAACAGAAGTATTACCAGATCACTTCATGAGATTCGTTACTCGATTAAATGAAGATACCGGTATTATGGAAGACACCATTAATGAAGAAAATACCTATTATGGCTTCAACATCAATTTTGATGATTTCGAAGTTTCTTTTAAAAAAGACGAAAGTTCTTTTGAAAACAAAATTGGTATTGAAGGAGACATTGATCTTAAATTAAAAACCATTAAGGACATCGCATTCAATTTAGATATTGATGTTGATTACAATGGTAGAGATCTTCCGCTTGAACTCGGATTTGTCAACAAAACCGCATACTTTGGTCTTAAAGATTTAAGAATGAAAGTCGGTTCCACCACTATTGATGAATTATTTGGAAACGAAGACGAAGGAATTGATAGTCTAATTTCCCAAATCTTTATTGCAAGCAAGGAAGAAGGCGGAATTAACTTTGATGTTGAATCTTATATTGATGATGTCATCAATGATTTAATTGATAACAAGTTAGGCGGAATGATTGCAAATATGGATATGTCAAACTTATCTGAAGCCTTCGCATTCCGTGCATTAGAAGATGGCGAAGAAGGTTTAGGACTAGTTGTTAATGAAAACGAAATTGAAGGCGGATATAAGTTTAACCTCGACATCCAAATTAGAAATGAGTCAATGGACACAACTTTAAATTTAGTTTTGATTGTTAATGAGTCCTATCGTTTAACACGCGTCGATTTAGGAACAATCGATTTAGGAAATGTCGTTATTAAAGGTGCATTAAATATTAATTCTATTCAAGATTACACCGTTTATGCTCCAGATAATGAAAACTACCGCAAGTTCAATCCAAACCACAATTATATTGAAATAATTAATTACAAAGGTTGGTTACAAAAACTTGCCAATTTTATTGATGAAGATGGACAAAAATTTGGTGCTGATTTTTCATTAAACTTAAAACAAAAAGAAGAATCTTCACTTATTAATGTCGGAACTATTCAAGGCGCAATTAACGCTGACTTCTCAAAGCTTTTAGACTTCAGTGAATATACAGGCGGAATTCCAAGCACTGATTGCAATGCTACTTTCAGAAATAGCGCAGCTTTAGGTCTTGATTTACATATTCTTGGTCAAAATGACGATGAATATAGTAACCTTTCAGTTAACTATTTCGATGGACAAGGATACTTAAAACTTAACGAAACCGAAAATGAACAAGGTGTTAAAAAGAGCGTTGTTAAATCAAAAGTTCCAACAGAAACAATGAACTGGTTAATTGATGAAATGCCAGGTATGTTTGCAAATATATCAGGTGACGGAAGCTCCGAATCATTATTAACTGGATTATTCTCATTTGTTACAGATTCAACATTTGTAAAAGGTATTAAAGATGGTGATTACTCAGTTGTCTTGGATATCCTTAAAACATTAAAAAATACGGAAAAAACCATAGAAATTGGTCTAGACTTATCATCTTTAGGCTTTGGTGATAGTGCAGAAGTTGAATTAGTTTTAGATTCAGAATTGGGCGCAAATCACAAGGTGTTAAATCTTGGTATTAATAATATTGAAATGGGTTCATTCGTATTAAATGCAACCATCAATACTAACGACTTTGTTCAATGGGTTCTTGATGATGAATCAGAATATGACTCATTAGACTTCTTACCAACTGTCTTTGATCAAATCTATAACATTGTTGATACACATCAAGCTGGATTTACAGTCCAAGGTTCTATGTTTGATAACGACGGTATTGGCTTTACATTAAATGGTAAAGGTCAATTTGACTACAAAGCCGCTTATGGTTTTGGTGATTTAACAATCGATCAATATAAATACAAGAATAAAGGTGTTTGGTATTCACACAAGATTGCAATTGATATTGATAACACTACCGATGACAAAAACATTAATAATGCTCACTTTGTCTATGGTGAAAAGAACGGAAAGAACATTAAAGGTAAAGTAACAGTTCAGTCCGTCTTAGATATCTTTGACGTTATAATGACATTCCTTGACGAAAATAGAGGCAACGAAAAATGGACTAAATTCTTAGACCCAATTGAAAAAATGCTTTCTATTGGAGAACTCGGTGCGATCATTAATCAAAAAGATTACTTCAGACTTTTAAAGAACGATTTAGTGAAGTCTGCAAAAAGAAATGATAATCAATTAGACCTTATTATTGGTGGCGAATTATTTGATTTTGAAAACGACATGACTGTTCGTGTTAACTTAAAAGACGATAAACTTGAGAGCTTAGAATTAATTGACTTCTGTTTTGCAAACGACAGTAAAAAACTTAATGTTAAAGTCGCATTAGAAGACTTTGACGCTACAAGAGAATCTTCAGTTGATAAATCAGATTTGAATTCATTTATGGATTTAAGCAGCATAGCTGTCTTACTTAAGTTTGGTATTAAAACAACTGAAAACAACTACTATCATTTAACCGCAAATATTAATTTAGATTTAGGAATCATTGATTTATTTAAATTTAAAGTCGAAGTTTATGTAGTTGTCCAAGATGGATATTGCAAGATTTATGGCGTTATTGAAGATGCAAAAATTTTGTTCGCGGTCCAAAAATACAATGACATCACAACGAAATCTCTTAAGAGTGAATTTACATTTGAAACTTACCCAGACGGTGATCCAAATAAAGAAGACGGTGTTGGAGGCTACTTCCATTTTAAGATTACAGACACCAGACGTTTAAGTGGTGACCACATTTATCACTACAAGACAACTTCTAAGAACTTATTGCAATCCGAAAATATTATTAAATATCTTTTAAGTGATTTCTTATATATGAGAGATTGGATTATTAATACAATCGGAGGAGTTAACTTAAGCTCAGAAGAAGAAAAAGCTGCAGGAGATTTCACCAACACATTTACAAGTACTGGTTTTAAATATACTGCAAGTGAAAAGAAATGGTCTGTTGGTATTAATCTTGATGTCTTAACAGGTGTTGATGCATTAAAGGATTTGGAAATCAACATCTATGGCAATAGCCAAGAGAAGTTCTCTAGATTATCTGGTAAGTTACAAATCGAGGCTATGAAACTTGGTAGTCTCTCTACTAAGATTGGTATTGAATTTGATATTGCATTGGAGAATACTGATTCAAGCATTACTGATTGGAGCAGCACACTTCAAAACAAGTTTAACAATATCAACAACGTTCAATTCTCAGATGCATATCTCAATAATCCAGATGCATACTTACAACAATAAAATTAACTAAATTTATAAGGAAAAGCCGGTAAAAACCCGGTTTTTCTTTTATATTTTTATGCGTATATTTAATTTTTATTTAATTAGGAATAAAATATCATAAAGGCGAAAACTAATGTGTTTTCAAAAAAAGAATATGAAAAGAAAACTTTGTTTATTAGCTATTATTCCAGCAATGATGTTTTCAGTTGGATGCAAGGAAAAAAACATGAAAAAGGAAGTAAACGTTATTATCTTGTCTGGCCAGTCAAATGCTGCTGGTTGCAAAAACTCACAATATCTTATTCAAACAATGGGGCAAGAGAAATATGATCAATATGAAGCCGGGTTTGAAGATGTGAAAATTGCATTTAGCAACTGGACTGTAGATTACACAAAACCTGAAAGAACTAAGATTTTTCAAAACGGATCACTTAAAGGTAAGTTCGTTAATGTTAAATTAGGACAAGGAAACGTTACTACAAACTTTGGACCAGAAATTGGTATCGCTGAAGAACTTCATGAAAGATGGGGCAACAAACTTTATATTATTAAGGTTCCTTGTGGAGCAAGCAATATAGCATATGATTGGTCGTTACCTACAGATGAAATGTTTGTTACATTAGTAAAGTTTGTTAAAAATAGAATGAAAGACCTTGAAGATGAGGGTTATCAACCATATTTAAGAGCATTCTGTTGGATGCAAGGAGAAGGCGATTCGTATGATGGCTATTACCAATATTACTTTGATAATTTAGTAAGCCTAAAACATAACCTTGATACAGAATTATTGAAATATACAGAGAACGAATCAGGCTTACCATTTATTGATGCAGGTATTGGTCGCGGAACTCATGCTGATGGAACAGATGAATGGAGATTCTATAAAGAAGTAAATGAGGCAAAACAAAAATTTGCCGCATTAAGTGATATACATATTTACTTTGATACAATTGAAGCTGGCCTTCATAGCAATCAAGAACCAAATGATGATGTACACTATGATTCCGAATCTCAAATTAAGCTAGGCCATCTATTTGCTCAAAACTTTGAACAATTTCTTAAATAAACAACATTAAAAAAAAGACTAATTCACCGAAAAAACTAGTCTTTTTTCATATTTTTTACCAATAAACGTACCAAATCTCGTTTATGTTGTTATAGACTTCTTCGTTCGGTTCTTCAAACTTATTATATAGATCGATTAGGATGTTTTCAGGCACTCTAACAAGGGGATCACGAAGTCCGTTTAATCTTTGAGACTTCTCTAAGTTTGATGGAAACATAACTAGAATCTTTTTATCAAATTCAGGTGTTGTGGTTAAGTATGTTAGTCTAACTTCATTCACATCATTTAAGGCATCAAGAATAACAGTGACATTTTCTATTTCGGCATTCTCATGAATTCTTCTTTCAAATAGTTCCCAGACTTCCTTTTGATGAGAATGATCTAAATAGTCGCCATGTGTGACTTCCATACGAATCTCATCGCTATTTAAAATGACGACATTGTTGTGCGTCTCTTTGTACTTCTTAGCCCATGTAGACTTTCCGCTTGCGGGAAAGGCACTTAACATGATTAGGGTCTTCATATTTTTATTATAATATTAAAAATGCGCAATGCGTGTTTATGTAAGTGCTTTATTTTAAAAAGAACTATAATTAAATAGAGGTTTAGAACATGGAAAACGGAAAACTTGGTTGGAGAAAATGGCTCTCCTTTTTAGTTGCGGGCTTAATTGGGCAACTCGCATGGGCTATTGAAAATAATTATTTGAATGTCTTTGTATTTGATTGTACCGGAGATTCAATTTATATCACCTTAATGACTGTGTTTAGTGCGGTTGCTGCTACTATCACAACCCTATTTATGGGCGCTCTATCAGATAGAGTAGGAAAAAGAAAATTATTCATTTCATGTGGTTATATCATTTGGGGTATTTCAATTATAATGTTCGCTTTCTTAGATCCATCAAAGGATTACAACATAGTTGCGCATTCAGCTTTAATGAGCGGAACGATGATTGTTATTATGGATTGCATTATGACATTCTTTGGTAGCACAGCAAACGACGCTGCGTTTAATGCATTTGTAACCGACAACACAGAAACCTCTAATAGAGGCAAAGTAGAAAGTGTTCTTTCAATTCTTCCATTAGTTGCAATGATCGCAGTTGTTTTATTACAAGGAATGCTTGTTGGTGAAAGTAAAGATTGGTTGTGGTTCTTTGTTGTTTTCGGTGGAATAACCACCATTTCTGGTATTGTTTGTATCTTCTTGCTTCCGAAAGATGTTAAAGAACCAAATAAAGAAGAACCTTATCTTAAAAATATCGTTCACGGATTTAGACCAAGCGTTATTAAGAGTAGACCAAAACTCTATTTAGCCTTGACCGCATTCATGATCTTCTCAATTGGCATCCAAATCTTCATGCCGTACTTTATGGTTTACATTCAAAAGATTCTTGGATTTGATTTAGTTAGTACTGCTGGTCCAATTTTAGGTATCGCATGTGTTTTAACAGTTGTGTTTGGATACTTCATGGATAAAATTGGAAAATACAAACTCGTATTTGCTGCTCTTGCAGCCACCGTCATTGGCGGATTATTACTATTTATCTTTAAAGCCCAAATTGGCGTTATTATTGGCGGCATTATCCTTATGACTGGTTACTTAGTTGCAACCGCTGTTTTAGGCGCTAAAATCAGGGATTATACTCCAGAGAAAGAAACGGGATTATTCCAAGGCGTTCGTATGGTCTTTGTCGTTATGATTCCAATGGTAACTGGTCCATTTATTGGAAGAGGTGTTTCTTATATTAACGGAACTAAAGCGCCAAACGAATATGGTCAATTAAGCATCTTACCAAATGAATTCATATTCTTATTTGCAGCTATCATGATGTTATTTGTCGTGGTTCCATTATTACTACTTATCAAGAAAGAAAAACAAGATGAGCAAGCAACCGCTAAGTGATTATCCAAGGCCTCAGTTTTTTAGATATTCTTATAAATCTTTAAATGGTTTTTGGGACTATAAAATTACAAAAAACCCAGAAATTCCTGTAGATTTTGATGGTAAAATACTGGTTCCGTATTCACCAGAGACATCTTTAAGCGGAGTAAATCACATCCTTCAACCAGATGAATATTTGTTTTACAGATTAAAGTTTTTACTTGGTGATTTTGAAGTTAAAGATAAAGTGTTTTTACAGTTCTTAGCGGTCGATCAAATCGCAGAAGTTTACTTAAATGGAGAGTTTTTAGGAAAACACATTGGAGGTTTTCTCCCGTTTTCTTTTGAAATAAAACAATTCTTAAAAGAAGAAAATGAATTGATTGTTAAGGTACAGGATTTAACTGACACTTCATATCACAGCAGAGGAAAACAAAAACTTAAGCATGGAGGAATTTGGTACACTCCTCAAAGCGGAATTTATTTCCCTGTATTTATAGAAAGCGTATCTAATGATTACATTGAATCAGTAAAGATTACTCCTGACATTGATAATCAAAAAGTTATTCTAAATGTTAAGAGTTCTGTTGATATGGTTAATGTAGAGTTGTTTGATAAAAGCCTTCAAATAGCAGCAAACCAAGATGTTCATATAAAGACAGATAAAATGAGATTATGGAGTCCTGAGGATCCATATTTATATACATTAAAAATGAGTACTCCACACGATGAAGTCTTTTCTTACTTCGCTATGCGAAAATTCTCATTAGTGAAAGATGATAAAGGAATCACAAGACTTGGTTTAAATAATAAACCTTACTTTATGAAAGGAGTTTTAGACCAAGGTTATTATCAGGACGGATTACTTACTCCGAGTAGTTATGACTCGTATGTAAAAGATGTTAAATTTGTCAAATCACTTGGTTTTAATATGATTCGCAAACACATCAAAATCGAAATTCCTCGTTGGTACTACGAATGTGACAAACAAGGAATTATCGTGTGGCAGGATTTTGTAAATGGAGGAGAAAATTATAAACTCTCCACCGTTGTCTTTCCTTTAATCTTTGGCAAACATCATAACGACCATGACTACAAAAAGTTTTCGAGACAAAACGAAGAAGGTAGAAAAGAAGCAACTCAAGAGTTTAAAGACACGATTAATTATTTGTATAACATTCCTTCAATTGGATTATGGACAATCTTTAATGAAGGATGGGGACAATTCGATAGTAAAGATGTTTATTCTGAACTTTTAAAACTAGATAACACAAGACTATACGATCACGCTTCAGGTTGGCATGACCAGGGTGTTAGTGACACCAAATCATATCACGTTTATTTCAAACCATTTAAGCTAAAAAATCCAAAAAAATCCGGGAAAAGGGCCATTATTTTGTCAGAATTTGGTGGTTTTGTGCTTGCAATTAAAGATCACATGATGGAAGGAAATCATGTTTACAAATCTTTTAAAAATGAAGTAGAGTGGTTAACAAAATATAACGAGACAATTAAAAGAGATGTTATTGAAAATATTCCAAAAGGATTATCCGCGATTGTTTATACTCAACTGTCAGACGTTGAAGAAGAGTTAAACGGATTTATAACATTTGATAGAGAGGTTGTTAAACTAAATCCTGACGTTGTAAAACGAATTAACGATAAAATTAAATATTAAAAAGGACCATCAGGTCCTTTCATTTTTATATCTTTGTTACTGTGATTGCGGCAGATGTTTCGTCTAATGCTGAAACGCTAAATGTCCAACCAAGGCTTTTGCCATCATTCATTCTTTGCGCTTTAACAAATTGATCAGCATAGTCATTCATCGAGAATGAAGAACCATAACCGAATATTGCATTATTACTGAAATATGGGCTCTTTCCTTCACATCTAATTAACTGAAGTGTATTAAAATCAGCATAGTTCTTTCCAAGAGGTGAATACCCGCTAGCCCATTCAGAATAATATGTATTTGACATTGCATGATAAACATCACCACGTGTTGGATTTGAAACTAGAGTCTTTGACCAACCTGCGCCTGTCCAATAAGTAAGTCTAGCGTCAACGTGCCAAAGTCTAATTCCGACTTGTTTTGGACCTAATGGATATCTGTCGTTGTAATGATAATCACTATCAAACTTGTTTAATCCAGTTGGACTATAAAGTTCTAATAACATGTATTCATCGAATGGTGAATCTACTTCGTGGTTTGCAAGCAAAATCATATCATGTGATGATTGGAAATCATTAATAATGATTGTTGATGTTTCAGTTGGAATATATGGTTTTGCCCAACCAAATGCCATAACTGAATATGCATCATGCCCACCAACGTTCATATCTTGCATACAGAAACCGCCTGCTGGACAATGTTGGCCACTATAATCATAGTAATCTTGAAGTCCAAAGACGTGACCCATTTCATGAATGAAACAATGTGGGTCTACAAAACAGTGTCTTGTGTCACCACGTCCATACATAGAAAGTTCAGTTCTTTCATATGCTTTAATGCCAGAGGAATACATAAAATCATATGAACCCCAGAAGAATACGTTTGGAGTTGGATTTGATAAGTCTGGAAGGCCCATTAACCACGATGTATATGCCCAGAGATTGTTTGATGAAACCCCAAAGCTATCATAATCTGGAGCAGCATAAACAAGTATGACGCCATCTAAATAACCATCATTATTTGAATCGTAATCCTGCGCTGTTTCGCTACTATGATTAAAATAATAAGTAGATGCGGTCTCAACTAATGTTTGTGTTTTATATTCGCCAGAACTATTAGAAGCATATGCTTCATAACTTTCTCCGGTTTCATACCATTCAGTAATTGTTCCGCCTACTTCAATCATTCCTTGAGCTTCTTCTTCATAGTATGTTTTCAAACTTCTCCAACCAGCTTCTTCGTTTGTGCCGAAGAATGATTTTCTAATATCATCTCTTACTAATTCACGATGGGACATACTTATAAAAGTATCTGAATCAGAAAACCAGACAGGAATGACTAAAAGTTTTGGGTTTCCTACTAATGGAGTGTTATCAAATGGGTATGCGCTATAGGCGCAATAATCGTCATAAGTATATTTAAGAGTTGTTTTTGAAATTGTAGAAGGGTCAGTTACCACAACATTACATTCAGATTTGATAGTTTCGCCTAATCTGTTCTTAGCGGTTGCGGTTATCTTAGTTTCGCCAACAGAAAGTGCTGTTACTTGCCCATCAGAATATGTTGCAACACTAGGATTTGAAGAAACCCATTCAACGACCTTGTTTTCGGTATCTTGAGGATTATAAGAAATAGATAATGCTTTTGTTTGGCCAACCGTTAATGGAAGAGAATCTGGAATATCAATTTCTATAGGATTTCCCGGATAAGTTTGCTTTTCAGGATCAGTTTTTTGTTCTTCTTCCTTTTGCCCTTGTTCGTTTTTAGAGAATATATTTTTAAACCAGTCAGTAAAAGAGCAGCTACTTAATAGTAAGGCTGTTATTGGTAATAGCACTTTTATCAATGATCTTTTCATTATAAATGCCTCTTGTTTAGGCGCTATTATAACATAAATAAAATTTAAGTAATAAAAAAGTCGATATTTAGACGACTTTGTTACTTTTAATATAGATTTATTCTTTTAGGAACTCTTCGATAATCTTTTTATATCTTGGTGTATCCCTTAAATAACAAATCCCGTGGTCAACACCCTCAAATAACTCATATTGAACGTGGTCTTTATTCGCTAAATAAACCCTTTCACTCATCTTGTACGGAACTACAGAGTCTTTCGTGCCGTGAATAATAAGAATTTTGCATTTAGATTTACTTACATTTTCTAATGCATCGTCTTTTAGACGAGCATGAGCAAATATAATTTCAGCAAGGTATGCTAAAGGCCAAAATAATTTTGGAGGGAATTTCATAACCTTCATCATGTGACTAATAACATCTTTTTGAGATGAATATGGACAGTCTGCAATAATCTTGATTTCTGGGTCAAGTTTGTCTGATGCGAGTAAGACTGTGGCAGCTCCCATTGAGATACCTGCAACGATAATTTTTATGGAATTCCCCCATTTTTCCTTAATAAAATCGACCCAAGCACAAACATCATATTGTTCTTTTCGACCAAATGTAATTGAGTGTCCATCACTAATTCCGTGGGCTCTTTGTTCGCATAAAACGACGTTCATATTTAAGTTCTTCGCATCGATTGCGCTACCAGAGAAATTGCTTCTAGCGGTACCGCGATAACCGTTGAACATTAGGATGAAAGTATTTGATTTATCGTTTCTGTAGAAAAGTCCGTGAAGCTTTAGTCCATCATATGATTTTATCCACAAATCTTCATAGGGAACTTCACGAAGTTTTTTAATAAGTTCTTTTAAATATTCTTTTGTGCCTTGGTAGTCTAATGAAGGTTCAATTCTAAAATCGTTATTTTGTCCTTTTCTTGGACTATGAAAGATGTATTTATAAATACAATATAAAGTGATTAAAAAGATTATTAATAATCCTCCTAAAACAGAACCTAAAATAATCCAAAGCATAAATTATTATCTTTTATGTTTAGCCCAATCTGAGTAGATAAATGAAACGGCAACATTTCCTTTTGCGACAACTTGTCTTGTATTGAAATCAATTGTGTCGTCATATTGTTTGCGATAAATCGCAAGGATTTGTCTCGTGGTAAAAGAAATAGCATAAACATCTCCGTTTGGTTTGGTTTCTAAAATACCCATGATTTGGCGAGTATTAAAATCTCTTATGTATTCTTCCATATTTTTTCCTTGTAAACATCATATTCAGTATATCAAATTTATTTTACTATTAAAAAGCGCCCACATAAATTTATGGGCGCGAAAATTTAATAAGATTCGTAAATATTATTTGATGTTTTTGATAATGTCATAAATAACATCTTGAGCATGAAGTGCAGATGTATTTAGTACTTCAACACGATATTTTCCTGGAGTGGTACCAACACATTTTTTAAATGATTTTGTGAAATATTGGACATCATTAAAGCCCACTTCAAATGCGACTTCTTCTATATTTAAGTCTTTTCTTTCAAAAAGTAACCTCATGGCGACACTAATACGATATTTTGTAATGTAATCAACCAAAGTGTCTCCGGTGTCTTTCTTAAATTTTCTACATAAATGTCCTACTGAATAGTTGAATTTTTTTGCGACGTCTTCTAGAAGGATTTTTTCTTTGTAATGCTCTTTTATGTATTTAATAATTTCGTTTTCGCTTTCCTTTTGTTCTTTCAAAATATTTACTTTTTGTTCTGTTTGATCGTTTAGGAATTTTCTAGTGATTAACACCAACAACACCTCTAAAGAACATTTAAAGACTTGTTTGTATGCATATTCATTTTTTAAATCAACCTTTTTGACATATGGTTGTTCATATTGACCTTGATAATCAAAGTTATTGATATATTCATTAATAAGAAGGTTAAGAATATTAAGTTCATCATCGTTGATATGTCCGACTTTGTTACAAATAACAGAGTCTTTTAATCCAGATGCTGAAAAACTGATTGATACGCTTGATAAGAAGGTCTTTTCAGGCATGTGGCTATGTTTAAGATTTGGAGGAGTAATGATGAATTCTCTTTCGTTCAAAAACACGACTTGATCATCAAATACAACTCGAGCTTTTCCACCTAAACAAACGAAAAACTCATAATAGTTATGGGATTCTCCTTCATATATATGATTTGGATAAAGGAAATAATAGTAAAAAGTTACAAGATCTTCGACGTTGATTTCTCTTTTTAACTCCATATACTCTGGATGAGTTGTTTCATTATTTCTGTACGAAATTAACGTGTATTTTTCTTTTTTGCTCATGTTAATATTTTCCATAAATAGTTAAGAATTTACAAATAATATCGTTCAAAAAATAATTAAATTAAAATTTATATGTACGGTCAAGATATTACAAAAACATGGTAATAAAATGTCGTAATTAATAAGATACAAGTTAGTAAAATTTAAATATGCAAAAGTTATTCGGAGGACGATAACATGATAAAAATTAGAAAATTTATCCCTTTTTTGGTTTGCACTTTTCTCGTTGCTGGCGGTAGTGTAGCCGCTTTAAACGGCAAAAAGAAAGCGCTTGCAGAAGAGGCACAAGCCGCAACTGATGTTGGCGCAGTCGAGTTTTCCTTTGACCACGTCGATGGGGCTCCTCAAAATGGTTTATACCTCAACGCAGTTGCAAACGATCTCCCATTTGCTGGTGATTGGTCAATCGCTTATTATCCAGTAAATAACGAAGGTTGTGTGTACCTTAATGGCGTGGATATTGGTTATGCTGTAATGAAAAAAACCAGCGAAACTGAATATTATTTATCTTTAGCTGATGCTGGACACACACTTTCTGTTTCAGATATCGATGTTACACTAACAATAACTGGCAATTGGCGAAGCAGTACTGGAGATTACACATTCTCGGTTTCTCCTTCCTTCCAAAGATTGTGGTCCGGTTTAAATTGGTTTGAAAAGTTTGATATCGAAGAATATGATGTTGTTTCTTTGTTAGATGCAGGTATGTCTGATTTTATGGGCACCACAATTAGCACAGAAACTGGTTATTGGAAAGACAATTTGTATAATAATGGTTTCCCAATTACAAACGATACTGGAAGTTTTGCCTTTAGATTTGGATACGAAGCACTTGATGATGCTACTGCCACATTAACGATTCGTGTTGGTTCTAACAGTTCTTGGGGAGGAGGTCACACTCTTGCTTTCGTAGCAAATAATACTTGGGGACCTGAAGGAGTTATTAAATTATCTGAATGTATCAATGACGCTCCTCAACAAACTACTGGTGATATTAATGTCAGCTTACAACCAGGCTCAGAGCACACTCTCGAATTTGGTATTGCAAAGATTAAAAATTCTGCAAATTACAATATTTTTGTAAGATATGATGGAATCTTGGCAAAAAGTTTAAGTTGGGCTCTTGACGCCACACCATTAACAACACGTGTAGGTATCGATTACGGAGATACTGATATTAATTTAACAAATAAAACTTCCCAGGTGTTTGGAACTGAACGTTTACATTATGATCGTGCTGGAAGCAATAATGCAATGTATTTAACTACCAGTTATGATTTAGACCCAACTTTTAATAGCTGGAGTGATCATGGTAAAGCTTATGTTGCAAGTAACATTTCATATAACGGAGTTCCAAAAGCATATGCTGCAGATAACTATTTCAAGAAAGATGGTACCTGCGAATGGTATTTAGGACTAGCTGATTTAAGTATTATTCCAGCTCAGGGCGATATTTTAACCATTGGTGGTTCATTTAAATTTGTTCATGATCTTGGTGACGGAGTTTATAAAGTTATTAGAATTGCTCTTGCTAAATCTGCTTTCAAATTTGATGGTACCGATTGGGCTGACTATGATATTGCGCTTTTAGAAAATTCTACTGAGAGTGAATTAGAAAGTGGCAATTTACTAGCTAATATTGGTAAATGGAATCCTGCGCACGATAAACATTGTGTTAAAGAATTTGACCAAGGAGCAGATGATCTTATTTACAAGAAAGATATGTCTGGTCATACTGGTGTTTATTTCACAAATTCAAATGAAGCAACACATGGTGAGTTCCGTGTTTATTTACCAGATAATGGTTATAAATCAGAAACTAAAGGTTATGCTATGACTTCATTCTCATTTGATTACATTCTTGATGATGAAGGTACAGCAACCGAAACAGGTCGTAACCATTCATTAACAGCTGATGGCTATTATGTAGCTCCTTTAGGAAATCAAACAAATAAATTCACACTTCAAGTCTTATGCCATAACGGCAGCAATATGTACTTTGACTACGATTTAACATTAGTTAATGATGGTTGTTTACATACTCTTAACTTCAACCTTGCATATAGTGATGTAATGGGATTCTGCTTCGTTTTATGGAATTTCAAAGGCACATTCTTCATGTCAAATTGTCATGCTAATTACCTTGAATATAACCAAGCATTAAACGAACTCGTTTACTCAAGCTTAAAGATGTATGACTACACCTCTGGTGGTCAATGTACAACTCATTATGCTAGTGCAAAAGCCGCTTACCAAGCTTTAAATCCAGACGAGAAAGAGCTCTTCAATACTCACGTTTCTTATGGTAGTGCTAGAGCAAGATTAGCTGCATGGGCAGCCGCAAATAACGAAACATTCGATGCAACAAGCGGAACATTTACACAAAATGCAAACGTCGGATTTGCTAGTAGAGGAAATGGATCCAATACAATTATCATTATTGCAATCGTTTCAGTTATTAGCTTAACAACAGTTAGCGGAATCTTATTCATTAAGAAACGCAAATTACATTAATCGCTAACTAATACATAGCAATCTTTATAATTTAGGCTCTTTGAAATTTGATGTGGTTTTATGTGGTTTGACCAAAAAAACAGCCTCATAAAATCTTGAAATTCATTGTGGTCTTCAAGAGGGGTTCTCGAATAGAGATTCCCTCTTTTTTATATGTCCTTTTTATTTCTATTTATGTATAAAATTCTGTTTCTAGATCTCTTGAAGTTGTTAAGACCATAGCAAACATCAACTAAAGTTTGGATATTATCATTGTTTGCTTCTGCAACTGCGTTTGATAGGAAAAATCCATAAGTAGTTTTTGAATATGCGTTAATTATTTCTTCGTACCAATTTGAAATTGTATGAGCTATTTCGTGCATTTCTTCTATTTCGCAATGTCCAAATTTCTGAATAAAGTAATCAATCGATTTTTTAGTCTCGAGCCACCCGGTCAATTTTGTTACATCACGATTGAATTCTTCTCTTGACCAGTATGCATAGTATAATTCCGGATATTTTCTTAATGTTGTATCGACAAGAATTTGCCAATCAAAAACAAATCCAGTTCTTTTAATAACAATCCTAAAATCTTTTAAACGCGATCTATTACAAACGAACATTTTCCAATGTTTTTTGAGAAATCTATATTCTTTTGTTTCTTCCTCATTCTTATGCTTTTTCATAATTTTTGTTCTTATTTTTTGGATTGCATTATTAAATATCTTCATTATATGAAAATGGTCAACAATATGTACGGAATCATTAAAAAATGTCTTCTTTAATGAACGATATGTCTCATTCATGTCAGACACAAAATATTTAACCTTGCTTCTCTCAAAAATAGAAATTTTGCAAAAATAATTTCTTAAGTAATCCCATCTTCGAGATTCGATAATATCGATGATTTTTGACGAAAAAGGATCAGAAATAACAAAAGGGAATTTGAGTTTAGGGTTGTCTCTATTGTTAAAGTGAAATTCATCGACACAAATAACTTCCCCAAGTTGTAAGCGAGGCTGTTGTGGCAAAGCATCGAAGTAATTAATAACTGTGTTTGTAGAAACGCCGTACTGGCGCGCAATAAACGAGTATGAAATGTTTTCTTTAAGAGCTTCTAAAATTGATATTTTTGCAACAGTAGATATTGAAGTGCCAGGACTATAAAAATTAAAATTTTGCCTAAAAGTTTTTCCGCAATCTTTACACTTGTATCTCCTCATATCAATTTCAACATGTAAAAGCCGCGTCTTAATGATTGAATTATTAATATTTACTTTGTAATACCCGTGAATCGCAATGTTTTTGGATCTACAATATGGACATGTATCACGATTGTCGATCAAAGAAATTATTATTTTGTCTTCAGTAGCGTTCATGTGACAGGCATCAATAAAAGCTACTTTTTCACGTTGGATGCCTAAAAGTGATAAAATATCACCAGAATCAATCATGGTTCTTCCTCCTTATAATTTGACTGAACATCTAAATTATATGTGAGGATTTTTACTTTTTTACTAAATAGGTGGTATAATCTTGAAATCTAATGTGGTAGCCAAAAAAGCGCGACCACAACAAATTTCAAATATCCCTAATATATAGTTCAAGAGCTTCTTAGACTAGAATCTAGGAAGCTCTTTTTTGTTAATTAAAACCCCTCCAGTTTTGTAGAAGGGGTAGTGTTTTTAATAATTAACTGTTACAAAATGTTTAAATCGACTAAGAGAGTTATAAGTAACTGTAATAATATCTCTGGAATTTGATACTTCAACTCGTTGTTTTATTTGTTTCTTTCCTGCTGCTAACAAAATGTTATGCCTACCAGGAGGAAGTTGCATTTGATATTCTCCATTTGGCTGTATTTCAATCCAATTAAATCCATCAAGAGTAATTCTCAACTTAAATTTTTCATCTAAAGCTGATTTATATTGAATGTGAATATTTTTTATTGGACCAGAATTTTGTAATCTTTCTTCTAATGCACGAGCGTATTCATTTGTAGAATCTATATCAAGAACGCGATTACAATAATCTTTTGCTTTAAGATAATCATGTTTTTCTTCATATTCATACGCTCTATTAAGGAGATTTTGGATTTCATCTTTTCTACTAATAGTTACTTTTTCATTAAGCATTATTTTTGTTCCGCAGAAAGAACAAAAGGCAAATTCTCTATTGTCCTCAAATTCCATTGAGGCTCCACAGTTAGGACAGTTTACTTGTTTCATATAAATATATCTTACTTCATTAAAATGTATTATTGAAACGAATATCATATTTTTCTAAACTAATAAAAAAGGGGAATCAACATGAGAAGTTTTAAATTCGTAAAGAAAATGCCTGATGGTTCAAAAGTATGGATCAACTTGCCACAAATTTTAAAAATGGTAAAAACACCAGATGGTCAATATTATCTTTATTTAACTAATGGTGAACAATATCTTTTAGACCACGGCGAAGCTAGAGAAGTTGAAAATTATTTTGAAGGAAGATAATAAATTATATTAATCTCAAGAACTCTCTAATTTAACCGTTAAGGAGTTCTTTTTTATTTAATATATTAATGTTTTGTTTTAACCTAACATTTTATATAATAAAAAGGATTTAAAGAATATAAAGCAAACTCTTGCTGGTTATCCTTAAGTCGTTATATAAGGAGGAGTTAATAAAAAATGAAAAAGAAAGTTTTTATTATTTCTTTAGCATCAACACTTGTATTAGGTGTAACTGCTGCATCAATATTATGTAGCAGAAACAAAGTATCAGCCTTAAAAGCTAGTGGATCATATTCTATTACTTTTAATACCGCAGATATTACAGACGCTACATCTTGGGATACAGGTACATTTGTTGTTAAAACTGATCAACTAAAGAATGACGTTACACTTAATTTTGAGAATGTATCTGCTACTGAAGGCGGTGTCTATTTACAAGGTAATGGCTATGGAAAGATCTTTAATACCTTAGGTAATGAAGTTCGTGGTATTGAATCCATCTTTGTTAAAAGCGCAAATCAAAATGTTCTTATTCGTTATGGCTTTAGACAAAGCGGTGTTGTTCATTATGTTGATTACGAAACTGCAACAGTTGATGGTGAAGGTTATGAATTTACATTAAACGGAGTTCAACCAAATTATTTCTCAATTGAAAGTGGTCAAATGAACGATGTATTTTTATCTCAAGTAGTCATCACATACCCTTCTGAATGTGTTGAACATGAGAATCCATATAAAGTTATTAATGATGTTAAATACTTTAGAAGTGGAGATAAATATTTAGTTCAAGGCTTCGATAGTACTCCAGTTTCTGACGTTGTCTTAGTTGATTATATTGATGGTTATCCTGTAACTGATATTCTCGCATATGCATTTAGTAGTGAAACCACTATTCATTCAATTAATATTCCTAACACAATTGAAGCAATTGGTTGTAATGCTTTTGATGGCTGCACAAATTTAACTTCAGTTACATTTGCAAGTGGCGGAACTGAAGACTTATCAATTTATGATGCTGCATTTAGAGACACTGCTATTACATCTTTAGTACTTCCAAAGAGACTAGATTATATTGAAGCATCATATGCTTTGCATAATACTCAATCCTTAACTTCAATTGATATTGAAGATGATTATTCAGGAGGAAATTACAAAGCACTTGATGGTGTTTTATATAGAAATGATGAATATTATGGTGCTGAATTAATTCATTACCCAGCTGCTTCTGTTTACCCAACATTTAATGTCCCAACTGATGTTTATAAAGTTCATGAATATAGCTGCCAAAATACAATTAATTTAAAAACATTAATTTTCAATAATCCAGATGAGTTATTTATTGATAGCTATGCTTTTGGAAATGATAATGATGATAGCTCCATTACAAATATCTATTTCAATGGCGCAGGTGTAGTAACTTTAAACTGGAATCCATTCCGTGGCTATAAAGGCGATATGATTCTTCACGATGATACAATTATTCTTGATCGTGGTCTTGGCCAAATGAACGGAAATGCTAGAGTATTCTTTGAAGCAAAAGAAATCCCAGATAATTGGGGTGAAGATTGGGCCGAATCAAAGAATCTAACTTATGGCGCAAATGTTAAATTCTATTTGTTCTCAGAAAATTCCCCAGTAAATCCTGCTCCAACTGACATTGATGGTTTCTGGCACTATGTTGCAGATGAACCAGCCATTTGGTAATTAAATTACTTATAAAGCAAAACTCTCTAATTTAACCGTTAGGGAGTTTTTTTATATAAAGATACACGTGAGTTATATGAGTTGGTGACAAATTTTCACCTGCTTATAACCTATCAAAAAGTGATTTATTAATAAATCAGAAAAACAATTTAGCCGAAAATCAAAAATTACCCGGATATATATAGTGAAAGGATATATTCAAACCCTTCAAGGAGGTATTTTTTTATATATGTCTAATGCACTTGAAGAATTATTAAACACCAAAGAAGAAATTGAAATTAAAGAACTTATTTATGAGTTTAGAGGAAAGCAAGTAATGCTTGATAGCGATCTTGCTAAACTATTTGAAGTTGAAACAAGGCAATTAAATCAACAAATGAAAAGAAACATTTCCAGGTTCCCGGAAGATTTTTGTTTTAAACTAAATTTTTTTGAATTTAAAATTTTGACATCACAAAATGTGATTTCAAGTTATGGTGGGAGAAGACATATCCCATATGTTTATACAGAACACGGGATTATTGCATTACCCTCACTTCAAAGAACTTAGAGAAAATAGAAAACTTTTCGAAAGCGGAAGGTTATCTCCTGGTGGTTTTGGAATTGATTGGACAAATAAAATCGATTTTGAAACACAAAGTATTTACGATTTAGGTGTTGTTGTCGGTCAAAAGGATGTTCCTTTAAATAAAATGATTGGTGTTTTATTATCGGGGTATCGTTCAGATTTAGGGATGACACAGAAGGAACTCGCAAACACTTCAGGAATAAATCAAGCCGATATTTCTAGAATTGAGGACGGAAAAGGCAACCCGACACTTAAAAAGGTAGAAAAACTATTTAGTGCAATGGGCAAAACACTAGAGGTGTCTTGCAAGTAGATCTTGACTTTAGGTCATAATGTTTATAATTCGTTACTATTTTGTTAACAAAATGTAACAGAAATATTAAAATACAAGTATTAACAAGGAGTTAAAAACAAATGAAAAAGATTAAAGAATTAGTAAAACCATTTATCTTTATTATCTTTGGTGCCCTTTTATTCTTATACTATTTCAATGGTTTAAGTGGTGAAGGCGCAGGTCTTGCTATTAGTATTATCGCAATTATTCTTGCCGCATACTTCTTAGCAGTTGGAATCTTAAGTGTAGTACTTGGTGACAAACTTGGAAAAGCCAAAGGTTTATTAAACTTAATTGGTGTTGCAACCTTCCCACTTTTCTACTTTGTTATTGAACTTATTACACTCATTAACTTAGCAGATGTAGAAGGATTTTTAGGCCCAACAGGTTGGACAATTTCAATACTTACAATTGCCGCTTCATTAGGCCTCGGTGCATTATTGTTTGTTTCTTACTTTGTAAGATCAAAAGGACTTCACAGAGTTACATTCTTATTTGGTGCAATCTTTGTTTTAGCACTTCTTCTTGATATCTTACTTCAAGTTGATGGAACACCTACAGCACTCGGACAAGTTATTATTTTACAAGTAGTTCTCTATGGTGCATATGTTTCTATGATGTTTGATGTTCTTTCTAGCTTAAAAGAAAACAAAGAACCAAAGAAGGTTGAAGAAAAGAAAGAAGAAGAAAAACCTGCTGAAGAGTCAAAAGAAGAAACAGCAGAATAAATACAACAATTAACAAAAGAAAATCGTACTTAATAGTGCGATTTTTTTATGTAATGCATACACTTATACGTATATAATAGTGGTGAGGTTAAAAACAAATGAAAACAAGACACACTAAATACATATCTTTAATTGCAATTACTCCTTTATTAGGAGCAATACTATGTTTAAATCAAAACAAGGTTAATGGTGTAGAAGCATATGATAAGAGCTCTTTACCAACTGAGATTAATTTAAATGATTACTCTGATAACGATATTAGAAGTTATTACTCTAATCTTAATTCTTTAGATAATTCAGAAAGAACTGGCACTAACTTACTTAAGAACTTAAAACCAATTCTTTCTCATGAACAAAAATACTATTCATATGATGTTAGTAGTGGAAAAGACATCTGGAAGATGTATGAAATCACAGATAGAGACTGGAGCAAGTCTCCAGCATCTGCGATTGATGGATACAATGCCGCTACTAACTCTATAAGTGGATATAAATATGGTGATAGTAAAACTAACAAAGGATCTAATCCATATATCCATGCTTTATATGTAAATAGAAGTGAAAATAACAAAGTACATGCTTGGGCTACTGAAGAAGATAATTCATCACACGGTAATAACGCTATGTGGTGCATTGATAGAGAACATATTTGGCCAAAATCACAAGGATTTGAAGATTCAAGTGAAGATCCAGGTACAAGTGGTGCAAGAGGCGATCCAATGCACCTTTGGGCTGGAGATAGCTACGTTAATAGCGCACTTCACTCTAACTACTTCTATGGATACGTAGATAAAACAAAACCATATACAGATGGTAAAGACAAATATACTTATGCCTCTGGTAACTTAATGGGTTTATCCAAAACCAAAGGTGGTTCAGTAAGTGTATTTGAACCACAAGATTCAGATAAAGGTGATATTGCTCGTGCCGTATTTTATATGGTTGCAAGATATAACAATATTGCAGGTAATGATTCAACCATCGAAAATGATAATCCAAATCTTGAACTCGTAAGTGATCTTGCTGAGTGGCATGATACAGGTTATATCTCTACATCTACCACAACCGGAAAACTTGGTATTGTTGAAGACTTACTTGCCTGGAACAAACTTGATCCAGTAGATGAATATGAACTTCATCGTAATAATCTTTTATATGGTAATTTCACCAACAATAGAAACCCATTTATTGATTTCCCAGAATGGGCAGACCTTATTTGGGGAGCACACAAAAATGTTAAGTTTGCCGCTCCAAATGTTGATGAAATTGCAAGACCTCAAGACTTTGTTCCTCCTGCTGAAGATGTAGTTCCTCCAGCTGAAGACACTACTCCAGAAAAAGGAGATGGAAATATTATTCCAGGCGTTCCTAATGTTGTCTTATATATCGCTGCAAGTGTTGTCGCTGCAATCATAATTATTGTAGTGGTTGTTATCCTTTTAAAAGGAAACAAGAAACAAAAGAAGTCATTAAAGAAAGTTGCAAAAAAGGTTGTTAAATCTTCATCCAAGAAGAAAAAATAATATAATGCGACATTTGGAAAAAGATTCTCCAACTTTAGTTGGAGATTTTTTCTTAAAAATTAATATTGAATTTTAATTGTCGCATTTGCTACAATCAAAATATGAAAAGTTATAATGTTTCACAAGATTTAAAAACAATTAGAAAAATATTTGGACTTTCTCAATCTTCCTTTGCAACTAAGGTTGGTTTATCTAGATCAAATATCATTAGGTATGAAAACGAAGAGATTTTTCCACATAAGTCTGCCATTGAAAAGATATATTCTTTTGCTTTTGACAATGAACTAAACATAAACAAAGCAAAAGAAATGCTCTTTCATGATGAAAAAAGTGATAAAATTCTCCTTTTTCATGGCGCAAAAGAACAAATAAAAGGTGAGATTACTCATTCTCATTTAAATGGTTCAAAAGATTTTGGAGCAGGATTTTATTTATCTGATTCATATGATTCTGCAACAAGTTGGATTGCAGAGCGTGAAAATGGTTCGTGTTATTGTTTCTATTTCAAACCATTAGCAAACTATAAAGTTATTAAATTTAATGTTTCCATAGAATGGATGTATGCGATTTTATATTTTAGAGGCGCTTTTGAAAGATATGAGTTAACAGAAGAAATTCTAAAACTAATAGAAAAAATAAATAATTCAGATGTTATTGTTGCACCTATTGCAGATAACAATATGTACGAAGTGTTGAACTCTTTTGCGTACGGCACAATTACAGATGTTCAGTGTTTACATGCCTTAAGTGCAAATAATTTAGGCATACAATTCGTTTTCAAAAGTGAAAAAGCATGCAAAGACTTAGAGTTTATTGATCGCTTATATATATGTGAAAATGAAAAAAAGCAATACTTAAAAAAGAAAAAAGAACTAGCAATTGAAGGAAGAAGCAAGGTTTTATTATCACTTGAAGAATATAGAAGACAAGGGAGATTCTTTGATGAAATATTCAAGAAAAATGGATGAACTTTGCCATAGTTTATCTATTATGCAAGGTAGATTATTTGAAAGAAGTGTTGAATTTCACATCCCTTCTTATTTTTTCATAAAGTCATTCATGCTTTCTGAAGAAGCCAGGGCTCTAGATGATCTTGACCTTGAAAAAGCCGGAATTACAGAAGTAGAAATATTTAATAGTATTAAAACCAAGATAGACACTACAAGGGGAAGCCTGCTTCCATATCCAATCATGCGTTTTATTGGTTATTTTTATCGCTCAGCATCATATATATATAATGTTAGTAGCAAATATCTTTACGAACACATTCCAGTAAAAAGCTTAATATCTAGTTATGATGCTCTTCATTCTCTTTCAATTGAAGAAGCAATAAAAGATATGTTTTCTATTCATAAAATAGAGCTGAAAACTAAGGAAGAACAATTTAGCGAAGAATATAAAAAGAATTCAAACCGAGTAGGCACTGCGAAAAGAGAAATGAATGGGTTTGAATTATCTTTAGAAGAATTTAATTCAATTCCAGTAGAAAAATTTGATAATTAGAATAAATAATTATTTATAAGGTTTGTATTTTTGATAAAATAATCACTAACTTAAATTAGGAGGCACATAAATGGACAAAGAAATTTTTGATTTAATTAATAAAGAAAATATTAGACAAAACGAAGGCATCGAATTAATTGCCTCCGAAAATTATGCCTCTAAAGATATAAGACAAGCATGCGGATCAATTCTTACGAATAAGTACGCTGAAGGTTATCCATTTAAAAGATATTATGGTGGATGCGAATTCGTTGATGATATTGAAAATATTGCCATTGAAAGAGTAAAAGCTCTTTTCAATGCAAAGTTTGCAAATGTCCAACCACATAGTGGTTCGCAGGCTAACGCAGCAGCGTATAGAGCGCTGTTGCCTGATGGTGGGAAGATTTTATCTTTAGTCTTGAATGATGGTGGTCATCTGACTCATGGATCACCAGTTAGTTTTTCTTCTCATTTCTATAACTTTGTTCATTACCCACTTAATAATGGAAAACTTGATTATGAACTTCTAAGAAAAGTGGCATTAGAAGAAAAACCTAACTTGATACTCGCTGGATTCTCTGCATATCCGTACATTATTGATTTTAAACGTATTAAAGATATATGTGATGAAGTCGGATGTTTATTTATGGTTGATATGGCCCATATTGCAGGACTAGTCGCCGCGGGAGTTCATCCTAATCCAGTGGAATATGCCGATGTAGTGACATCAACTACCCATAAAACTTTAAGAGGTCCTAGAGGTGGAATTATACTTACTAATAACGAAGAACTCGCTAAACGTATTAATTCAGCAATATTCCCATTCTATCAAGGTGGTCCACTTGAACATATAATCGCTGGTAAAGCTATATGCTTCAAAGAAGCAAGTTCACCTGAATTTAAAAAATATGCTCAAAGCTTGGTGGAGAACACCAAAGCTTGTAGAGATAAACTCCAAAGTTTAGGGGCAAAAGTAAGTGAAACAGAAGTTCATTTATTCTTGCTTAATGTATTAGACACATTTGGTATAACTGGATTAGATGCTCAAAAAAGACTTGAAGAAATCGGTGTAACCACGAATAAGAATATGATTCCAGGAGACAGCCTTAAACCAAATAAAACTTCTGGTCTTCGTATCGGATTTGCGGCTGTAACCACTAGAGGATGCACTAAGAAAGACGCAGAAGATATTGGAGAACTTATCTATCTATATCTTAGTAACAGCATTTCTCCAGAAGAGGCTAAAAAGAAAGTTAAATCAATCGTTTCTAAATGGAAACCAATTGAAGAAATATAATTACGAGGAAAGGCGCTTAACAAACAAGCGTCTTTTTTAACCTCAAAAAATATGGTTCTTTGAACCACAAAAGTTTTTTAGCATGTTTTTCTTTTTGACATAGATACATATATGAGGGACGTTTTGTTTAAAATTAGCAAAACCCACTTAATATAGTTGTTTTATAAAGTATCATATGATACATTAAAAGAGGTTATAATGTCGCTTAACCAAGATGATTGTTTAACACTAAGTGAAGTATTAAGAGTTTGCAGAAACATTAAAAACACTAATATTGAAATCATGCGAGATAATCTTATACGTCCAAAAACTGTAGAGTTTCTTGAAAATTATGAAATCGATGATGATAGAGTAAAAGAAATTATTAAAAATTTAGATAAAGAAGATTACTACCAAGGACCTGTTGAAGATATAAACCCAAAATTTGCACATCCTTTTTGGATCTTCATTAAAAAAATCTCAAATCTAAGAATAAAGGTTTATATAAAAATTAAAATCATTAATCATAAACGGAAGATTATTGTGTTCAGTATTCATGAGGAGGGAAAATACGAAATATGAAAAAAGAAAAAGCATATTGCCAGTCCTGTGACAAGGATGTTGAGTATTTTACAAAAGAATCTATTAGAGAAGGAACTATTAGAGGCGTAACTTTTAAATATCCTTATATTGAAGCTTATTGTGTTTCCTGTAATGAACGAGTGTTTCCAAACTCAATTGGAAAGTTAAACTGGATTAATGAACTTGATGAATTTAAAAAAACCGTTGGTTTATTAACAAGTCACGAAATAATTGAAATTCGTAAGAAATTACATTTAACTCAACAAGGCTTAGCGGAATTAATGGGTTGTGGGCTTAAAACAATTACCCGTTATGAAAATGGAGCAATCCAAGACAAAGTATTTGATAACTTTATTAGATGTCTTGAACTAATGCACGATAATAAAGTGAGTTATAAACAAGTACTAAGATTTCAATAAGTGAATAAAAAAAGAATCCCCACTAGGCGGTAGTCATTAGCTATCACGGGTGGATTCTTTTTTATTTGCAAGCTAACTTGCTTGCGAGATTAATGATACTTAATTTTGGTGTATTTACAAACTCTAATTTTTAATAGTCGTTCTATTTACCAGTAAATAAAAAGTTATTAGAAAATTTTTTAGCAATTTTAAGTTTTAAAACCGGATTTATATGTAGGAGGAAATAAAAAAAAGAACCCCCTCAGGGCGGTAGTCATTAGTTACCACGGTGGATTCTTATCAATATTAAAACAATCACAGATTTACAAATCAAGGAATATTTATGAAAAAAACAAAAGAAACAAAAACAACACAAGAAGTTCAAGTCCAAGAGCTTTTTACAGTGGCGGTTAAACGTCTAATCGCAAGAGATTATTCTCCTAGTAAATTAAGGGAATATCTTCTTAAAAAGAGCAAAAACAAAACTGTGGTGGACGAAGTTATTAAAAAGCTTAAGAAATACCAGTTACTTAATGAAGATGAACTTATTGAAAGAATAATCGAATATTGTGACTCTAAACATTATGGGTATAATCGTATCATTTCGATGCTTAAAACTAGAGAAATATCTTTAGATAAAATAAATAAAGTGAAAGTTAATCATGAAAGAGAAACTAAAGAGGCCATAGAACAGACAAAAAGGCTCGTTAAACGCTACAAAAGTAAAAATACGGTAAATCTTAAGCGAAGCGTCTATTCTGCGCTTATACGCTATGGATTTGACGAAAATATCGCATCTTTAGAATCTTCTAAAGTGAGTAATTCACCATTAAGTGAGTTAAATATGCTAAAATTAGAATATTCAAAGTTAGTTTCGAGGTATTCTCGAAAAACAAAAGGAAAAGAACTAAATAACAAAATAATTAAATCTTTACTTAGTAAAGGATATCGAATTAACGATATTAATAAAATAATAAAGGAAGAATATAAATATGAAATGGATTAGAGATTTTGTAGACACCGACCATATTGTTGGTCAACTTTTAGTTGTTACTTGCACAAAAGGCACAACAGACAAAGGACTTTCTTATCTTAATATTACATTCCAAGATAAAACCGGAACTATTGAAGCAAAGAAATGGGATGCATCTGAAGCAGATCTTAAACTTTTAGCCCCAGGCTCAGTTGTTATGGTTGATGGCATTGTTAATCTTTACAAAGGACAACCTCAACTAAAAGTTGTGGGAGTTGGTCGTATTGATCCAGCCGATATTGAAATGGCTAACTTCGCTAGAGTATCTCCAATACCTCTTGAAGAGCTTAAAGCTAGATTAGATAAATATCTTAACTCATTTAAGGATAAAGACGTCGAAAAAATCACAAAAGCAGTTATTAATCATTTCTATGATAGATACGTTACATTCCCTGGTGCGGTTAAAGTTCATCATGAATTTGGTTCAGGTATAATTCACCATTCATTATTTATGGCGGATGTCGCTGATGCGATTGCAAAGATTTATACCCAAGTAGATAGAGATATCTTGGTAGCTGGAGCTTTGCTCCATGATATAGGAAAAACCATTGAATACGAAAATCCAATTGCCCCAGTTCAAACTGCAGAAGGTAAATTATGTGGGCATATTGCAATTGGATATGCTGAATTTAAACGTATAGTAGATGAACTTGATATTAAGTCAGAAGTTCCTCTCCTTCTTGAACATATGATACTCGCTCATCATGGTTCACTTGAATTTGGTTCTCCAGTTATGCCAGCGACAAGAGAAGCTTTGCTT
>JAFXWB010000072.1 GCA_017534425.1 Bacilli bacterium | reverse complement strand
TCAAATAGAAGGTCTGTGCCTCATCCTACAAACACCGTTTAATAGGGAAGCCGCGTCCTTAGCATGAAAAGCAGACTGTCTTGCAGTAATTTTATTATCAAGGTCCCGCGACTATCCTTACTTATTCTACCAAAAACGAATCATCGCTTTTGGATGATTATATTATTAATGAGATGTGTTTATTATAACATTATTTAAAATAAAATCATTGGGAATTCCTGTAAATTTTTATATTTTTTCGTAACTTTTTATAACTTAATGATAAAATAAAAAAGTCTATGAAATATGCAGTATTAACTGGCGCCTCTGGAGGCATGGGTTTAGCTATCGCAAAAGAACTAACCGCAAACGGTTATTATGTTTTTGGTTTAGACATCAAAAAGCCAGAGGTAGAACTCGAGAATTTCGAATTCATAAAAACCAACATAAGAGAACAACACGACATTGAACACGCCTTTAAGAAAATAAATAAATCAGAAATAAAATTAGACGCAATAATATCTACAGCTGGTATTTATGACATGAACTCATTAATCGAAATGAGTGAAGAAGACTTCATTAAAATTTTTGATATAAATGTTTTTGGTATTTATAGATTGAATAAAGCATTTGTTCCAATTCTTAAAGAAGGTGGCAAAGTTGTAATGATTTCTAGTGAACTTGCACCACTTGATCCACTTCCTTTCACTGGGATATATGGAATTACAAAATCAACTGTTGAGAAATATGCATTCTCTTTGAGAATGGAACTGCAATTACTCAATAAACAGGTTGTTGTAATTAGACCTGGTGCGATTAATACTCAAATGATTGATTCATCAAATGCGAGCATTGAGAAATTTACAAATAACACCACCAACTATAAATGGAATGCTAGGAAGTTTAAAAAGGTTATTGATAACGTTGAATCAAGAAAAATCCCAGCTAAACGAATCGGAAAATTAGTTAGAAAAATCTTAAATAAAAAGAAACCAAAATATGTTTATAAAATAAATCGAAATTTCCTTTTGTTACTAATGCACTGTCTACCAAAAAGAACACAAAACTGGGCGATTAAGAAAATACTTTTATCAAAAGAAAAGAACACTTAAATGTTCTTTTTTATTGGTTCTTTGTATAAAGTTTCTTTTTGTATGAAGTTGGTTCTTCAGTAACTCTAATGCCGAGTCTATTAAGTGTTCCTAAGTCCACTTCTGAGAGAATTGTGCTACTATGAGCTTCACAATTTTTAAGTTTTGGAAGTTGATTTAATGCTAACTCAGCAAGAGGATTGGTTTTGGACTGAATTGATAAGGCAAGAAGAACCTCTTCGGCTCTTAGCCTTGTATTACTTCTATGTAGATACTTCATTTTTAATTCTTTCATAGGTTCAATCATGACTGGCATAAGTAGATACATATCTTCATCAATTTTTGCTAAATATTTCATTGTTTTAATTAATAAAGCGGCACAAGCTCCAAGGAGTTCACCTCTATGTCCGGTTATGAGTTTTCCATTTGCAAGTTCAATAGCAACGGTAGGTTCTTGTGTCTTTTCGGCTTTTTTAATAGCTGCAGCGACACATTTTCTTGAATCAACGGTTAATCCTGCTTTATTTAGAAGCATATCAATCTTTTCAAGTGTAGATTCACTAAATCTACCTAAATAAACATTTTTCTTTGTTTGATAATATCTTCTAACGATTTCTTGGTTAGATGCTTCTCTGACTTTTGCGTCATCATCAATTGCAAAACCTACTTTATTAACACCCATATCTGTTGGTGAAAAATATGGAGATTCACCATAAATATGCTCAAAAATATTTTTTAAAAGTGGGAAAACTTCGATATCTCTATTGTAATTAACAACAGTTAATCCATATTTTTCTAAATGATATGGATCAATCATGTTAACATCAGCAAGATCCACTGTTGCTGCTTCATATGCTAAATTAACTGGGTGATTAAGAGGAAGATTCCATACTGGGAATGTTTCATATTTTGCGTATCCAGCTCTAACACCATTTTTATTTTCGTGATAAAGTTGGGATAAACAAGTTGCCATTTTTCCAGAACCTGGTCCAGGTGCAGTAACAACAACTAAAGGTTTTGTGGTAATGATGTATTCATTCTTTCCAAGACCATCTTCAGAAACAATAAGTGGGATATTATGAGGATAACCATTAATTTTGTAATGTTTATAAACATTAATTCCATTGTTTTGAAGTTTAGTAATGAACTTGTCTACCACTATATTGTTTTCATAAAATGAAACAACAACACTACTAACTAAAAGTCCGACTTCGCGGTATGTATCAATAAGTCGTTCAACTTCTTCTTGATATGTAATAAGTGTATCATTTCTAACTTTGTTAGAAGAAATATCGCTTGCGCTAACAACAATAACAATTTCAGCTTTATCTTTGATACCAAGAAGCATTTGGAGTTTTGAGTCTGGTTCAAAGCCTGGTAAAACTCTTGAAGCATGGTAGTCATCAAAAAGTTTTCCGCCAAATTCTAGATAAAGTTTGTCGCCAAATTTACCAATTCTTTCAAGAATGGCTTCTCTTTGTATTTTTAAATACTTTTGATTGTTGAATGGTGACTTTTTCATAAATATGTAAAAAGGATAAAACTTTGAGAGATAATTTTCAATTATAAGTTTAAGAAATTATGCTAATTTTACATTCATTGTTACTGGATTATGGTCAGTGTTTTTAAATCCCATATCCAAAGTATGAATTTCGCTTACTGTGACATTTTTTGAAACAATAAAGCCATCGATCATGTAATATTGGAAAGTAGCTTTATCGTAACCTTCAAGCTTTGTCTTTAATGATCTGCATGTTGGATAAGTGTCATCCATTTCAAAAGTAAAGTCAGAATAAGGTGATTCTTCAAATACAGGACAATCCCAATCGCCATTATTTGGATATTTATCAAAACCGATGTGACTAAATGTTTGGTTAAAATCTCCACCAGCAATTACATAATTGCCTTTAGAATACTCTTCATTCATTAAATCCATTAATTGGCTTGCCTGTTTTGCCTTGCCTTCTTCACTTGAATAAGCTTCTAAATGTAAATTTATCATGACTAATTCTTTGTCACTGTCTTTGATAGGCATACGAGAAACTAGCAAACATCTTTTTAAGTTAAAAAGTTTCATCGGCCACTTAAATGGAATAGGAAGTTGAACACGTTCAGAATCAGTGATACTAAATTTCGAGAATGTTGCAATGCCAGCATCAACTTTTCCAGTCATTTTATATAGTGGAAGAGGAACCAAACCAGCCTTAAAATTACGAGCAAAAGTATTGTTGTAATCTTTGTCAAATGATTCTCTAAATGAACCCAATTCATCAATAAAATACGATCTTTTTGAATCAACATCTAATTCTTGAACAATAAAAATATCTGGGTTTTCCTCGGAAATTTTGTCTTTTAAGGCATTAATATTCTCTTGAACAACTTCTTTTGATTCACCATAAACACCTTTGCCGCCATCCCAGTAGCAATCTTGTCTTTCATCTAATGCTCCATAGCCTGTATTCCAAGTCATTAATTTGATTTGGTTTTCTTTATTAATCTCAGCTTGGAAGCTAGAATTTACCATCATCTTTTCTTTATCTTTTATCTTAAGTGTGGTAGCGGATGCAAAAATAAGAACTCCACCTAGGAAAGCAACTACTGTTCCTATAACAGCTCCTAATGAAATTAAAGTTATTAATATTGGTTTTTTCATATCTTTACCTCACTTTTATTTTAACAAAAAAATCTCCTCAATTCTCAATGAATTTTGGAGATTATTTTGCGTAATGTCTCCATTTACCCATTTTGATACAATTGCACCCAATCACTGCGTGAAGTTGCACCCAATCGAGGCATTTGCACCCAATTTTTGCACCCAATTTTGAAGGGCGGGTATGGAGTTTCGAACCCTAAGTTGATGGAAATTCAAATATCAACTTTTGGACTTTATTTATTGTATCATAGCCAGTACCGAGGTCAAGAAAAAAGACCCACCGTTAAGTGAGCCTTATTCGGTTTTGCCTTAATACTTTGTATTAGTCCTTTTCCAAGACACATAACTTACATTTGCTAACATAGAAAAGCTAGCAAAGAAGGCACTGAGCTTGTTTTACCAAACACTATAACCATTACGATAAGTTATGGTAATTGATTTAATGTATCTATAATCGCTATCATTATAAGTGGTTACGTCATTTCGTTTTTGTAAAATTAATTTAACGACTCTTCCTCTTCCACCAACATCATGAGAATTAGTCCAGTAGTCAGAAAATTCTTGACCACTTACGAAATCGTCTGATCTGTCGCTTAAAATATTAACTTCTTCAGATACCCTTATCGTAAAACCGTCATAGTCGTTTGAATTGTTAATAGTCGTGATTCTAATGCTCTTAATATCGCTAAATTGAGCACGAATCATAATTCTATATTCGTTACCTTTCCATAACTTGAATAAGGTTTCGCCATCATATCCATAAAGCGAATCTTGATATTGTGGTTCAATTTCTGTTCCGTTTTGAGTAATGATGACTCCCGCGCTTCTCCCATAATTAGAACCAGTACGATTAGAAACGTTCATTGTAAAATCATGATAATGATCCATTCTTTCAGGAACAAAGAAACGTAATGGGTGATTTAATGTAAATGAATAATCATTGAAATTGCTGTTTTCGCCGCCAAATGAGCAAGTGATATTAAACCAAGAATAGTCAGCATCATCAGTTGCTTCTATAACCATTTGATGTGAATCGGTAATCGCAACACGGACCGGTGAATAATCTGTATATCTCACCGTATCAAAATCTAAAAGCATTCTATTATTTTCATCAATAACACGATAAATGCAGATTGGTATATCATAATTGCCATCATGTCCACAATACTCATAAGGCAAAATAAATTCGCTAGAATCATTCATTTCTAATAAATGACCATTAACTTCAACCTCGTAATCTCTAATTTTGTCAGTTAAATGATAGAAAGTTTCAGGATTAACTTTCTTAATTGTCCAAGTTAAAACCACATCTTTAACTTCTCCATAATCACGATCACGGAAATATAAATCGCATTCATCTTTTACTTTAATCTTGACTGGATATGTTCCAACATTTTTGGCTTTAATAACAGAATCAAATTTCACTATTTCCATATATTTATCGCTGAAGCCATCAATAATTGCTTCTTGCTCTTCGGCATTGTAATAAACGCTTGAGTTCCTGATTGATGGAGTTCCTAAATAAACACCAATCGTGACAGTTACTGGTAATTCTAAGTCGTTGGTATTTTTGTGTTTAAACACGACTGTGGTTTCAAAAGTGGATTCTCCATCATTGATGTTTAGATTTTCATAATCAACAGATAAGTTTGGATTTTTCCATTCAAATGAATAGTCTTCAAAATAACTTCCTTGGACATTTAATGTTCCAGAGTATGGATAATCACTGAGTTTTGTTGCATCAGCATTAAACATATAGTAAATGCTCTGAGTATAACTGTAATATGTTAATGTAGTTTTAGTAACATGGAATCTAACAGGTTCTGTATGATATTCAATGCCATCGATATCCACTATGTCAGCTTTAAAAGAATATTCTCCAACATTCATCGAATAATCTCTTTCGTTTGATTTATAAGTCTTATATTCTCCAACAACATTATCTGTTACAGGAGCATAACTTAGAGTTTTCGATGCAATTTGGTTTTGATCAATGCCAGTAATTGTTGGAATGCTAGTATAATCGCCGTATGCGAAATCGCCAACAGAAGCAGTAACGTTTAATTCTGCTCTATTAATTATTACCGTTAATTTTGGATTGTTGGGTGATTCAGGCAGACTAAAAATTGGCACAACTTCTATTGAATAATTGCCTACCTTTGTTGGGTTGGAATTGTAATCATCGCCGTTAAAATCTTCAAAAAATAATTCATACGCATTATTAGAAACACGATATTTTGTATTAGAAATTACTGTCGTTACCCTAAGTTGATATTCATTTTTAACTGAAACGCCATATTCTAAAGTTAAAGAGCGATATGATTGATTGTTTTTAAAGTAATATGCATCCGATGTTGCAGAGGCGAGTTGAGATTCTGAGAAATTATTAATGTTATTATTATTTAAAACTGGCAGATTTTCATAATCTACTTCGACTGGTGGATTGTCATCTCCACCTCCACTAGTTCCTGGTTCAGTATTTCCGCTATTATTGTTGTTTGTTGAACTACCACAAGCCGTGAGTGATAAGCACAAAGATAGAAAATTTATAAAGAAGAATAATCCTAAACTCTTTTTCATAACTACATATCTCCTTCAATTAAAAAGATATCTGGGCAATGATTAACCTTGACCTAAAGATATAATAGTTTTCTATTACCCACCGACATTTTTAAGACGAGAGAGGCAAGGTAATTGCTTATTAGTATTTTATCATAAAGATATGGACTTAATACAGGTTTTAGAAGATAAGAAAAACTGGATTGCACTCCAGTTGTCTTTTACTACTGTGTAGTAACTCTTCTTCTATATCCGTAAACGTGAATTGCTTGCCTTAGAAAATGATATGGGGTTCCCATAGGATGAGATGAGGTACCTATAAGTCTTGAGGCGGTTCATAAAGAAAAAAGTTAAGGCCTTAAACCCTAACTTCTCTACCATTATAGAATTTAAATGTTATCGTTTTATCCTTGTGAACCACAGCTGACTCCACCATCAATCGCCACGTTGATTCATTCCACTCAAGCAAATGGTCTGGGTGGTCAATGACGTATTTTAGGTAGGTTTCCATTTTAGTTTTCTTCGCGATTCTTAGCTGCTTTTCTTTTTGAAGACTTTCTATTTTAGTTCTGGCCATTTCATGTCTCGCCTGATATTCGCTATAGGTTTTATCGAAATTGGCATCGTTCTCTTTGCTCTTGGCTTTGCCATCTATTAACTTTACTGCTAATTCATGAACAGTATCTAATTCAACTTTCCATTTGATTAAACTATCATCAATTTCGCTCGTATCGGTTAATAGTTCAATTAAGTCTTCTAGGTCCTCTATGATGAACTCTTTATCACCCATAACTATGTTATAGGCCTTAACAAATTTATCTTTGATATCGTTTTCGTATAAATGTGGAGTTTGACACTTATACTTTTTGGTGCTCTTATCAAATTTCCTGTTGCATTGATAGATGAAAGTTTGATACTTGCTACCAGAATGCCATACTTTTCTACCGTAAAATCCGCCACAGTCTTCACATATTAATTTAGCGGCAAATATATCACTGGCGGAATAAGCAGCACCTATCTTATTTCTTCTTTCAATCTCCAGTTGAACTAATTCCCACATCTCTTTTTCAATGATGTAGGGATGAGAGTTTTCTACGTAGTATTGCGGTAGAACTCCGTTATTCTTTATTGTTTTATGTTCTAGGAAATTTTCAACATAACCTTTTTGAAGAAGGGCATCACCTTTATATTTTTCATTGGTTAGTATCGACATTAATCCAACTTTGCTCCAGGAATCTTTCTGCCTAGCAGTTTTAATTCCCCTTCTTTTAAGCTCTTTAGCAATGCCACCTGGAGTCATACCTTCTACTAGGAACATCCTATAGATTTCTCTAACTGTTGCAGCTTCATTTTCATCGATTGCTATTTTGCCATCTTCTCCCTTTTTATACCCTAAAAAAGAACCATAGGGGATAGAGAATTTACCGTTTTGATAGCCCCATCTTTTACCCATCTTGACGTTATCAGAAATTGATCTTGATTCTTCTTGGGCCAAAGATGCCATAATGGTAAGAATGAATTCGCCCTTGCTATCAAATGTTGATATATTCTCTTTTTCAAAATAGACTTCAATGCCTAATGATTGGAGCAGTCTTACAGTATTAAGTGTGTCCACCGTATTTCTTCCAAAACGCGATATTGATTTATTAATCAACAAGTCGAATTTGCCGGCTTTGGCATCTTCTATCATCTGCTTGAATTGGTCTCTTTTCTTAATGCTTGTACCACTAATACCTTCATCAGCATAGATTCTAATAAACTCCCAATCAGGGTTGTTGTTTATCATCTTTGTATAGACTCTTTGTTGAGCCTCGAAGGAATTTTCTTGGTCTTCCTTATCAGTCGATACCCTTGCATACGCGCATAC
>JAFXWB010000071.1 GCA_017534425.1 Bacilli bacterium | reverse complement strand
CATATATATAAAACAAAACTAGATTCAAGTGTTGAGATAATAGTTAAAAGAATAATGAAAAGAAACTTATATTCTCTTGAAGCAAATAAGAAAAGAGGCACCATTATTCCTATAGTTAAAACTATAGAGATAATAATGCATATTAGTATTGGTCTTTTCTTTTTCTTAAGAGTGTTGGTAGAAGTTAAGTTAATGATTTCTTTCATTATTCTTTATAAGGTTTAATATTTCTACCATTGACTTTATCAAATAGACAATATTTATCAAGGTTAAAAGTTAGATCTAAAATTTGATCTTTTTCAACATTAAGTTCAGCATTTACCTTTGCAATTACATCTTTACCTAAAAAATCAATATGAGCGTAGTATTCATTCCCAAGTAGCTCAGCTATTGATACTTTAAGTTTCATATGGTCGGATGGATTTTTAAGAAGAACAGCTGAAGTTTTTTCCATAATATCTTCTGGGCGGATACCAAAAAGGATTGGATGACCTTCTTTGTTATTTAAACAATCCTCGTAGTGAGCGATGCTATTTCTAAGTTCAATTACTTCTGGATCACTTTCTACCTCAGCATTAATTGCATCTATATCAATAGCAGGTTGTTCACCCTTCTTATTTTCTTTAGTTTCTTCGTAAAGAATTAAAGTATGTTTAATCTCTTCGATTCTATTATTAGCTTTTTCAATCTCTTCTTTATAGAAGTTATTATGAGCTTCAATGGTTTCTTTATTTACTTTAATTGAGACTACATCTCCTAGTTCAATGTGGTCTTTCTTAAAAGTACCCTCAATGATATTCATTGCAGGAGAACCAATGAATGTAGCGACAAATGTATTTGCTGGATGGTTATATATAACTTTTGGACTTCCAATTTGTTGAATATAACCCTTATTCATAACAACGATTCTACTTGCCATGGTCATAGCTTCAATTTGGTCATGGGTAACATATATTGTTGTTGCACCAAGTTCGTTATGAAGTTTTACAATTTCACTTCTCATTTGCACTCTTAGTTTAGCGTCCAAATTAGAAAGAGGTTCGTCCATTAAGAATACTTTGGCGTTTCTTACGATTGCTCTACCAAGGGCGACACGTTGACATTGTCCACCAGATAAAGCTTTTGGTTTTCGATCTAAATATTCAGTAATTTGTAGGATTTCCGCGGCTTTTTTAACTCTTTCTTCAATTTCTGGTTTTGGAACATGTCTCATTTGTAAACCAAAAGCCATATTGTCATAAACAGTCATATGAGGATAAAGGGCATAGCTTTGGAAAACCATTGCTGTATCTCTATCTTTTGGCTCTAATTCATTGGCGAATTCACCATCAATATATAAGTCTCCACCAGTGATTTCTTCTAAACCTGCAATCATACGAAGAGTTGTAGATTTACCACATCCTGATGGTCCAACAAAGACAATGAATTCTCTTTCTTTAATATCAAGGTTAAAGTCAAACACTGCTTGTACGCGGTTAGGATAAATTTTATTGATGTGCTGTAAGGAGATGAAAACATCATTAGGAGCAGTTTTGTCTTCTCTTAAAGAAGCCTTTTGGGCTTTAATCATTTCTTTGTAGACAACTTCTCTTTTCTTTGAAAGGATCTTTTCTTCGAGTTCTTGTTTTCTTTCAAGTTCTCTTCTTTCTTCTTTACTTAGTTTTTGTTTCATATCCTAATCTCCTTATATCTTAATTTAATGTATATACACGTACGTAATCAACAACCATTTCTGCTAAAGTAAAATCTCCGTTTGGCATATCACCTTTAACGTAATTACCGCTTATTGCCATATTTAGTAATAAATAGAAATCTTTATCAAATGGTGCGCCTGGGTTAGTATCTTTACTTACTGTTGCAGTTGACCAAAGTCTTTGTGGGAATTCTTTAATTAGCCTATCATCAACGTACATTGCGATTTTATCTTCACTCCAATCAACTTTATATATATGGAATTCTGTGATTGAAGAGGTGTAATCTCTTGTTTTCATATTGTTATAACCTGTATCGTTAGTATGCGTTCCACCTGAAAGTGAATAATGAATAGCACATGAAGTTCCGTATTGAGATGCGCCATTAGCTTCCATAATATCTATTTCGCCTGAATGAGGCCAACCTCCATATGTTGAGTCATTAGGCATCATCCAAAACGCTGGCCACATTGCTTTTTCTGCAGGAAGAGAAATTCTTGCCTCAACAATTCCATAAGTAAATTTAACATTGTTAACAGTTTTAATACGTGCTGAAGTGTAGTCAAAATCGCCAACTTTTTCTTTTTTAGCGACTATATGAAGTTTTCCATCTTTCACCACGGCATTTTCTTCTTTGTAATATTCAACTTCGGCGTTACCCCAGCCGTTATTTCCGTTTCCAATTTCAAAAGACCAAATATCTTTATTTAAACTTTCACCATCAAATTCATCCTCAAAGAAAAGGGTGTATCCATCAGGAATATTTGTTTTATTCTTGTTGCAACCACTTAATAAAAGAAGCGGTAACAAAGTTAAAGTTAATAATTTAGTTCTCATTTTTGAAATACCCTTACATAGTCTACTTGCATTGATGTTTCGCTAAATCCTTCTGGAGGAAGTCTATAACCATCGAAGTGACCACCGATAGCAAGATTTAAAATAATATAGAAATCTTTATCAAACGGCGCAGTTTCACTTGTTGGTGCATTTACTGTAGTCCATTGAGATTTATATGTTTCGAAATATTTAACATCATCAATAAAGAAAGAAATCGAATCTTCTTTCCATTCTGCAGCATATTTGTGGAACGTAGCAATATTGTGCCCACTTTTTTCCTTTGTTAAATATGTATGCTCTCCACTATCTGTTGAAAAATGAATAGCGCTTGAAGAATTATTTGGGAATCTTCCTTTCGCTTCCATAATGTCAATTTCTCCTGAATGAGGCCATCCACCATAGTTTGAATTATTTGGCATCATCCAGAATGCTGGCCACATGCCTGTAACGGTTGGTAAAGCGATACTTGCTTCAACATAACCATAAGTGAACTTTACTTTATCTTTAGTTTTAATTCTTGTAGAAGTATATGCGAAAGATTCAACGTATTCCTTCTTACCTTTAATTGTTAATACACCATCACTAACAGTTTCGTTATGGTTTGTATAATATTGAGATTCACCATTTCCCCAGCCATTACTTCCGTTGCCAATATCATAGGTCCATTTTGATGTATCTAGTGAGTTTCCATTAAATTCATCAGACCAATACAAAGTATCGTATCCTTCTGGGTATGTGATTGTTTGAGCAGGATCTACAGTTTCTTCATTGTAAGGTTCGACATTTTCAAATCTATATGAAATATATATATTTTCGTTAGTGTCATAAAACTCAAACTTTAAGGTAGTTTGAATAATTGGGCTTAAAAATGTGAAATATGCATCATTTGATGAATCAACTTCTTTAGCGAGTACTCCTGTAATATTTAGATGAGAAAAAGGGTGACCATTTATATTAAAAGGAGAACCATAATTACATTCGTAGTTCACTTTCAAATGACCAATTTCATCGATAAATTTCGCGGAAATTATATAAAAGCCAAGTGCATCAGGATTCTGTTCATCTTTTTTTTGTTCTTCTTTTTTTTCGTCATCTTTATTTTGCTCCGGTGAGTTTGTGGGCTCGGTTAGCAAAACATCTAGTAGGTCACAAGACGCTAATAGTAATGACGGGATTACAGCTAGAGCAAAAAATTTTTTATTCATCAACAACTTCCATTCTTAATTCTTTTATCTTTCCATCTCTAAGGTCTAATGCTAATTGACCTTCAATAGAGTTGTATTTTTTACCATTTACATAGTAAACATATTTATTATGGTTAAATAAATCAATTCTTTGAGGATTATAAATAGTAACTTTGCATTTTGAGAAAAGTGGATAAGAAACTTCATTATCCTTATCAAAGAATTCTTTGCTCAATTTTGGAGATGGACTAAATCTTAAAGTTCCATTTTCATAAGAGAATGCTTTTTCTCCTAAAAACATAATAAAGAACATATCTAATACTTCAGCATTTGCGCCTGTTAGTCTTGCGAATTGACCTTGCCCATGCATTCTCTTGTTTGGATTGCATGTAGGCACAATAAAACTTGAATTTTCGATTGGACTTCTACCATAAACATATGGATCCATGTTATAGACAAAATTGACTTTCATTTCTTTATAGAAAGAGTCGTATAAGCCTGCCTTTAATAAACCAAGTAAATATTTGTAACACATGTGCAGGAAGTTACATTCTCTTTCAAGCCAACCTTTGGTGAAAGCATGAACACGTCCAATTTCAAATGGAGCATCTTCAATATCATCGCAAGTTTTATAATAACCAAGCTTTTGATCTCTTAGACCACTTGAATAAATTAGGTCATAATCTTTTTGATTAAAGAAACCATCACCAAGTTTAGCAAGTCTAGCAGATGCTTCTAAGAAGTATGGAATTAATCTTTGTTTGAATTCTAATGGTTTGATAATTCTGTATCCTAAATGATTAACTCTATCAGTTACTTCATATTTAGTAACATCATTTATGATGTATGAAGGAATAATTCCTCCACCAATTTTTTTAGCTTCAAAAATACCTTTAGAAAGGATATCTTTCATTTCCTCTAATAAGAATAAAGACTCTTTAATTAAAATAGATTTATTAGAGTTTTTTGCAAAAATATGGGTGTTTTTCCTAAGAATTTCTCTTGAAGTAGTCACTTTATCCCAATATTCAAATGAAGTTATCTTATTACTAAGCAAATCTTTAACACCATTTTTTATAGATACAAACAAATCGTATTGATCATCCATTAAAGCAATGTTTTTATTTTCAAATGGTTTGAAGCTTTCTATTGCGAAGTTTACCAAACGTAAAAGTTCAATTGTTTCACTCATCGCTGATGCAAAAAGTCCTGGAAGACCATTCATTGCATCGTTCCAACCTGGTTTTTCGCATTCCATTTCAATACCCATTTGATGAGCATCAAGTGTTGAGAATTTAACGAGAATGAGGTTAAAAATCTTACTTGCTAATGATACTTCAATTTCTTTTCCGTTTTGGTCTTTCTTCCAAAGAGTTTCATCACCTTTTAAACCGTTCTTTTCATTTTCGGTTTTGAGCGCCGCTAAATCGATCGTGCCATATTGTCTAATTTTATTTTCATTAACAAGGCAATATTTTTCGCTTCTAGGATTAACGTAAACTAAAGAATGGAAGTATTTATATTCGTCTTTAAAAAGTAGCTCTTCCATTTTGTCTGGATATACACTTGCGTAGTTTTCAAGTAAATCTACATTATATGTCCAGTGATCAATCCAATAACCTTCTGAGAAAGATGCTGATATTTCTTGGTGAGAATTATTTAGTAAACCACTAAATAACTCATCAGCATTTTTAATATGATTATCTTTTAGTAATGTATAGATATTACCTGGTTGACTTCCTTTGGTGAGAAGTTCTAATAACTTATCTTTAATAGGAACATCTTTTAATAATGATTCATCAAAATCTTTATTCTTTTTAAATACAAGCGGTTTAACTGTTAATGGGTTTTGCCCATCCATTTGAATAAGTGAGAAGAAAATTTTAATGTTGTAGTCTTTAATTTCATTTTTAAAATAAAGATCGCTTCTTCTATTTTGATTAACATCTCTAAAATTGCCCGGTCCAGAAGAGAAATATGTGCTTGGAATATTGAAAGCATTATAGTCTCTTTCCATATCCCCGTGCTTTCTTGAGAAAACGTAATAAGGTTGACCACCATTTTTATCATCTAAAATAATTGGGAATCCACCTCTTAAGTTGTTATCTAAAACACATTGGGCAATATATTCATCAAATAAAGGATTAGAGGTTTTAACTCCGTTTGGCAAATATGAATTCACCAATTCTTCAGTTTCTTCAATCATTTTTTTCGAAGAATTAACGCTAAATTCTTTGATGTTAGAATTGAAATCTTCAATATTATCAAATGAACCAAATAATGTAGAAAAACCATATTTTTCCTGAGAATTTAGCGAATATTCAGATACAGAGAAAGCGCACGGTAAGTGGTTTTCAGTTTGCTGCTCTTCGCTTAAAATCTTCACACCTTTATTTAACCAACCCAAAGGTTTAATTAAGGCGGAGTCGTCTAAGAAGACTTGATAAAGTTCGATTACGTTCGCTAAACGTTTGCCATTGCTATCAACTGAAACAAAGCCGTTCCCGTTATGCGCGAGCTCAACAACTGAGTTATCACCAGTACTTGTTTTAAATTTAACAAACGGAGCGTTGTTATTTAAATCAATCTCGCAATACGCACCCATAAGTGAAACCATTTCTTTGTAGCAGAAATTAGATAATCCTAATGGGAAGAAAACTGGTAAGCCATCACAAATTTGATATTTATGGCTTTTTTTACTCTTATTAATAATTTCTACATTTCTAATAAGCCCAGCATAATTTCTATGACTTACAGTGGAATAAGTGATGATTACTTTGTATTCATCACATTCTTCAATAATCGAAATATTTGATTTATTAATTTTTAATGTTCTAATCGCGTTATTGCTATCTTCAAATAATGCATGATTAACGCCATCAATTTTTAAGAATGTTCTAAAAGATTTAATAGGTATATTTTGATAGGCTAATGTTGCAGAATCAAAAGGTGTAATAGGTGTTTCTTTATTATTAACACCAAAACCACCCATGCATTGACCAACACTTGCATAGAACGCCCAAAGGGGCTTTCCATCTATTCCTGCTATTGCAGGCAAAAAGGAGGAAAACCTCTTCGCATGTTGATAATCTTCAACTACGAAGGTTGAACCTTCAAAATAATACCTAACCATAATGTTTCTCCAAAGGGCGGGGCAAATAATGCCCCACCCTAACTTTTAAATCTACTTAGCTAATTCGAAACGATAAATATTTTGTTTGAGTGTCGGGAATGAACCATCAGTGAAGTTCCAAATAGAACTATTAAAGTTATAGGAACTAAATGTTGAAGCATTTTTAAGATCATTTATTGAGTGTACTTCACAATTTTCAATTGAACCTAAATCAGAATCTCCAGATGTAGGTTTATTAATTGCAGTGTGAGTATGACCAAATGCAACATCAAATTGGGATTCACCATAAGGTGTTACTTTAAATGCAGCACCAACTGAATCTTGAACTTGACCCCAGCATTTTCCAACAACTGAATAAACACCATTGGATTGTTTTCCGTTGTTGTCAACAAGCATAGTTTCACTATTTGGAAGTCTTTTGCTAACTCCGGCGAATCTCCACCAGTTAGCTTCTTGACTTGCATCAGCAGGATGATCCCAACCATTTCCAGCTTTGCCGTTGTAATCTGGACCATAGTCTTCATAAATTCCAAGAACATTTACGTTTGAGGTTAAACTAATAATGTTTTTAACACTTCCACTACCTGCAACAATACCAAATGCTGCACCAACGTTACAATCGTCATCATAGAAATGGGTATCCATCTTAGCTTGACAATTTGAGTTAATGAGAACGTTCTCAACTTTACCCATAACGTTTCCTGCAATGACACCAACAATGGTTCTGCCGTGAACTTTACAGTTATCAAAGGCAACGTTACGAACTACACCAGAACTACCAATTACTTGGAAAATACCAGTATTATCGCCAGCTTGGTGAGCTTCGTTAGTAAATTTTGGACTTCCTGAATAAACATCGTAATTTGATGGATATTGTTGATCTGAAACGCCATATGGACTATCAGAATAGGAACAATTTACGTTTTTAATTGCAAATCCATCTCCATCTAAAATACCGTGGAAATAGAAGTTTGTTGGGTCAGTTTCTTCGAAATATTGACCAATTGGTTCAAAATTCGAAATGGAAGAACAGTCAATATCGTTTGCTAAGACATAATATCCTTCACACGCTTTTTTATCTGCACCAATTCCTTGGAAATCTTGAGCAGTTTTAATGAATTTTGTTGCATTAAAGATATCAACTGACTTTTTCTTTCCGTCTTTAAATTGGACGGTGGCAGTTTTTTCGCCTGCGCCAACCTTTTTAAGACTTTCTCCAGAAATAGTTAATACTTTTTTGGAAAAAGCGTATGTTAATTCTTCTCTACCAATCTTAACAGATGTAACCTCATCTTTATCGCCTGCATAATCTAATTTAATGCTTGCATTAGATCCAGAATTATCTGATGTATCAAATAAAATACGTTCAGTATAAATCTTTTCTGCGGTTTGTAGCTTACTACCTTTCTTTTTAAATAATCCTAGAAAGTCTTGGAAACTACATCCTGCTAAAAGACCAGTAAGAAGCATAGGTAAAACAATTACTTTTACTCGTTTCATAAATTTAGCCTCAAATTAATAAATTTAAATTTTATTTAGCAACCCAAGAAATGTTGTTAAATGAAATTGTGTTATCACCCATTGATGATGGGAAGACTAGTGCGAATGAAGCATTATTAGCAACTTCTACATAGTCAACTGAAACATTAGTTGCAACACCGGCTTCAAGAACAACATTTTGCCCATTTGCAGTTACTGTACCTGCTTTAGCAGAAGTAAGTGTGTATGAAAGGGTATATGTTGTACCAGCAGTTAAACTTGTGTTCTTATAGAAAATTTGGAAACAGAATGTGCAACCTGAACCTGTGCCCCATCCTGGATCATATTCAGAGGCAACTACATATTTTGCATGAACGGAACCTTCATCAGTATATGTTTCATTTTCATCTACTGTAATAACGGAACCACACCAACCTTGGTCATTCCAATAAACGAATTTATCATCAGGTAATGATAAAGCACCTGTTGAACCATCGTGTTCTTCACCAAATTCCATTGCGGTTTTTGGGCCACCAGCAGGAACGACTGCTTCAGGGGTACCAATTTGAATAACGCCAAATGAAGTTGAACGTTCTGATTCTTCTTCACCTTTAAATGCTGTAACAAATACTTTGTATTTACCATCTGCTAATGAACTAACTTTTGTTAAAGTTCCGCCATTAGTAACGACTTCGTTATCAACATCATCACCAGTAGCATAATCGACATAGTAAGCTTTATAGCTTGTTGCACCAGCAACAGCAGCAAATGCGACAATGTAACCACCACTAACTGGGTTAACTACAACACCTTCAGGAGCGGCAATTGATTCTGTCCAAGCAATATTTGTGAGTTCAAGACGAGCACTACCAAATGCTAATGAAAGAACGATTTGGAAAGATAAACCACTAGCATAAGGAATGTTATTTTCAACATATGCAACTTCAATATGATTATCGCCAGCAATGATATCTTTCATTGCGCCATTAACTTTAATTGAACCAGCTTTGTTGCTCTTTAAATCAAATGATAATTTGTATGGAGCACCATTGGTTAAACTGGTATCCTTCTTAAGAATTTGAACTGTCCAGTCAGCTGCTGATGGGCTAGATTCTGCTGCATATGTATAATCAAATACAACTTTGCCTTCGTATGAATAGCCTTCATTAACAGTTGCGGATGCACCTGACCACCATTCTGGGTCATTGAAGTAACACCATTTATCTTGGTGATCACCAATGTTATCTGCTGTTGAATATTCCATGTCAACTGCGCCTTCTGGTTTAGTGTGTGGATCAACAGCTGCGTTTACTTTAACAGTACAAGAAGCTGTCTTGTTTCCGTCGACTGTTTTTACTGTAACAACTGATGTGCCATCTCTTAATGCAGTTACTAAACCATCATCAACAGAAACGATTCCTTCACCAGTTGCTGACCAAGTAACGTTTTTGTTAGTTGCGTTTGTTGGTAAAACAGTTGCTGTTAATTGGAATGATTCTCCAATTTCGAGTGTTTTGCTTTCTAAATTTAAAGAAACACTTAAAACATTAACAACATCGCTACCTTGTTCGCCACCACCTTGTTCGCCGCCTTGTTCGCCACCACCTTGTTCGCCGCCAGATGGTTTGTCATCTTGCTTTTCTTCTTTCTTGTCTTCGATTCCAAGAATGTCTTTAAAGAACTGAACTACTGGAGTGAAAACATTGTCGTTTGTCCAACTTTTAGCTGTTTCCCAGCCTTCTTGGAAAGTACAGCCCGAAAGAACAAGAGCTGCTAGAGGGAATAGATAGAGAATTTTTCTTTTTTTCATATTTTTCCTCCTTTTTTGAGATATGAAATTTATAGAGAGATTCTAAAAGAATCAAACTACCCTTTTAATCCGCCGACAGATGTATTCTCCATAATTGTCTTGGAGAAGGCGGTAAATAAAATAAGAATTGGTAATATAGCAATGATGATTGTTGCAAACATCATTGGATAAGATTGTGTTTGCATCTTATCAAATAAGAATTGTAAGCCAACCGCTAAAGTAGGGTGTTTTGGTAAATAAATTGATGGAGTTTGATAATCATTCCATAAACCAATTAATTGAATGATTGAAATAGCAATAATTGGTCCTTTTGCCATTGGAATAATAATTCTAAAGAAAATGACAAAGTCATTAGCACCATCAACTCTTGCGGCTTCAACATATGTCCAAGATAAGTTCTTGAAGAATGAATATAAAAGCAAGAAGTTCGCACCAAATCCACCTGAATAGATGAAAATACAACCAATTACTGTTCCGTCTAAATGTAAAACATTTTTCATCATCTGCATTTGAGATGGAAGTGATCCTACAATTGGAACGATTAATGAGAAAATAACAACACCAAAAATGACATTTCTACCGAAAAATTTATACTTAGCTACAACATATGCAGCGGCTGTAGAAGTAAAGACAGTAACAACTGTACCTAGACCTGCAATAAGTATTGTCATACCTAGCATTTCTAAGATTGATTTATTCTTTGTGGTGGCGTCTCTAAATTTAAAAGCATCAATAAAGTTTTTAAATGTCATTTGCTTTGGCCAACCCATCATATTTAGACCGAATTCACTTGTTTGTTTAAATGAATTCATTAAGATCCATGCGAATGGGAAGATAAATGAAATGACAAAGATTGTTAAAATAACAAACATGATGATAAATAAGGCTTTTGTGCCGCCTTTTCTTCTAAAAAGAACATCATGCTGTCTTGTATAACGAGCTTGACGAATATCATCTCTTTTCTTTCTCCAACTCTTACGGAGAGTATAACCAAATGAAGCCATTAATAGCTAACCTCCCCGAAGAACCTATTAAGTAAGGCACGAGTACCAACAATAATAGGAGCACCGATAATTGAATAGAATAAACCTAAAGCTGCTGGAGCATTTAATGCTCTACCAGTTTTGGATGCAAAGTAAATGTTCGTTCCAATAGTCCAAGTTGTATTTACTTTAGGTGCTAAATACCAAGGTTGCAAGAAGACAGTAAAGACTGACATCATACCAAAGATAAATAGTGTCGTAATCGTGGACCATGTTAATGGAATAACAATTCTTAAGAATTCAAAGAAAGAAGGAACACCATCCATCTTGCAAGACTCTAAGATATCTCTTGGAATACGTGACATACCTGCGGTCAATAAAATAACATCATAACCAATACCAGCCCACACACAGAAAATCCAAATCATCCAAGATGAACTTTGATGTGTTAAGAATAAATTGGCAGGATTTAGCCCAAATACTTTGAGTAATTGACCAACTGGGCCATTATCTCCTACAGAAATAGAATAAATAGTTGTTAATATAATTAACGGGATAATACTTGGTAAAAAGAAAATTACTTTGAAAAAACCATTACCTAAAATCTTTTTGAAGATGAAATATGAAAAGAATAAGGCAATTGGTAAAGTTACAAAGCAGCTAACTACAAAGAAAGCTAAAGATGATAATAACATTGATTTATAGTTATCAACGTCTTTACTAATATTAGTAAATATCATCTGGAAGTTTTCAAAGAATCTATCTCCGCTTAACCAAGAATATGTACCATTACGGTTAAATGACTTAAAAGATAAAAGGATGGAGTTAAAATTAACACCCACCCACATAAGTAAGAAATGTAAGACACTATAAGAAAGCATTACAATAACAAATACTGTACTTGCTTTTAGAAAGCGTCTTTTTCTAGGACGTTTTGTTGTATTATTTTGTTCAACAACAATTTTAGTCATATTTTAATTTAAAAATTAATCGTTTGCTCCTAGACCTGCTAATCTGACCCAAGAAGCCCAACCATTCTGAGCTTTGCTGTAAAGTGAATTACCAACAGCAGTGTATTGATAATCTGCGTTTTCTGGATCTGCAAATGCTTTTGAATAATAATAGGTATTGCCAATCCAAGGCATAATTGATGCAGAGTTAATATATGCAACTGGATTCATAGAACAAACATTAACATTTGTACATTGTGTAAGTTTGTTATAAACAGATGCAACGTATGTATCGTTTAATAAATTACCTAAATCAATAATTGAATAATCAAAGGCTAAGAATGCACCTCTAGCTTTTTCAACGAAGGTCTTGCATCCATCTTTTCCTGCTAAATATCTAAGGAAATCCTTAGCATTTTGTTTTGAAGCATCTGGAATTTCCTTTGGAATAATCATTGAATCACCAAATCCAACGTTATAGTTAAAGTCACCAACTGCGCCTTCAACTCTCGGGGTCTTCATCATAGCGACATCAAAATCAAATGTAATACCAGAGTTCTTTTGAATTTCATATTTTGCCCATTGAGCATATGGAATCATAGCGGCTTGTCCACTTGCAAATAAACTATTTGCTTGAACAAGCTTTGTATTTTGAGCGTTTGTATTACTAAATGTCTTATTTTGAGCAATAAGTTCATGCCAAAGTTTGTAAGCTTGAACGAATTCTTTATGGTTAGTTGCTGGATCATAAACTTGATAACCAGTTGAGTATTTACCATTGTCTCCTAAATAGGCTTTGTATTTGCTAATAGCTTCAGCGCCACCAAGTTGTGCCCACCATTCAAAAACGATATAGTCCCAATAATATTCTCTATCTGCACCACTCCAGGCGATTGGAACAACGTAACCTAAATCATCTGTTTCAACATGTGCAGCAATAATTGTTTGACAAAGTGCTTTTAATTCAGCATATGTTGTTGGAACTGACCAACCATTTTCTTCAAACATTGTTTTATTGTAGATAAGTCCACCAGCACCTTGTGTATAACACACTTTGTAGTAATGACCATCTTCAAGCTTAGAAACTTCTTCTGCGCCTTGGCATAATCTTTGTTTGAAAGTTTTGCCTGTGCCTTCAACTTCTGATTCATATAAATCATCTAAACATTCAAGTTGTCCGGCTTCGGCATATTCTTGCCATCTAATATCGTGAGACATGTAAAGATCACTTGATGGACTTTCAATTTCAGTATCCATTCTTTCTAAGATACTTTGGTCAGCTGTCCAAGTAACTTTTACACCAGTTTTGGCTTCATAGTCTTTAGCGACTTGATCAATCCATTCTGTTCCATATCCACCATCATAAACGGTGATATAAAGTTCATTGTCTCCTCTGTTATTTTGCTTTTTGCATCCAGTCATGGATAAAACACTTGCTACCATAACAAGTGGGAGAATTACTAGTTTTTTACTCATAAACTATCCTCTAAATATTAACGATCCCTATTATATAGACTATTTAGGAAATCGTTTTCCTTACTTATATATTACACTCAAACGTATGTATACGCAAGGAAATAAAAAAGCGATTGCTCGCTTCTTCATTAAATTATATTTTTGCGACCGTTCTTCCTTTTATAAGTGTCGCATCGAATTCCACTACTTTTGGTTGTTCGCTAGGATTATTAATAACTTCTATTAAGGTTCTAGCTAATGCTGTACCAATTTTATTGGTGTCTTGACGCATTGTTGTTAATGGATATGTAAGATACGACGTAAATAACGCTCCATCAAATCCTGCTACAGACATATTTTTAGGAACTTTATAACCAAGTTCTCTAAGTTTATGAATTGCTACCAATGCTGTAATGTCATCTGGATAAATAATCGCGGTTACTTCAGGATATTCTTTCACTATCTTTAAGGTGATTTCTTCAGCTTGTTCAATGTTGTTATATGAAATATGTAGGACTGAATGATCGTTTAATGATATTCCACGGTCTTTAAGTGCATTTGTAAATCCTTTAATACGTTTTTCAGTCATTGAATTCATATCACCTGAAACAAAGATAATATTCTTGTGTCCATTGTCTAAAATGTAAGAAGTTAAATCATATAATGCTTTCTCACCTTTGGTGTATACAGAATTAATGCTTTCTCCTTCATAATCAAAACCGATGCACGGAATCTTACTATTCATAACTTCTTGCATCTTTAAATCATAAAGATTTCCGAAGAGTAAAATACCTGCGACCATTTTTCTTTCACAATCTAAAAGGAAAGATTTTGGGGTTTGATTATTTTGAGTATCAATAAATACCAAATCATAACCTTCTTTATTCATTTCCTTTTGGAAACTTGCCAAAATGGACATAAAAAGATGATTTGATAATGGGGATTCCTTATCATTTAAAAATCCTAAAATACCAATGCTTTTGTAAACACCACTAGATAATGAAGATGCAGCAAAATTAGGAACGTAACCCGTTTCTTCAATAACTTTTCTAACCTTCACTTTTGTTTCTTCAGGAATTGTCGGGTAATCTTTGATTACCTTAGAAACAGTAGAAGGAGAAACGCCACATTTTTCTGCAATATCTTTTATTGTAACCATATCTTTTTAAGCAAAACACGAGGGCGGAAGCGCCCCCGTGTATAAAATAAGAATTAAATTAGCTATTAAATGCGGTTGCTTCACCGTCAACGAATGTAATTGAACCAGTATGGGTAACACCCGATGCATCTGGAATTGTCATTGTTAACTTACCAGTTTGATAGGCTGCACCTGCAACTAAGTAAACTCTACAAACCTTTAATGATGCAAGATCATCTGAAATGACTTCAACACGAATGGTTGTAGCTGGGTTAGATTCATATGATGCAGTCATTTGATCCTTCTTTGCACTAAATGAACCAAAACCATCATAACCTAATGTACCATAGTTGACCCATGTCCAAACACCAGCACCATCAAAATGATTTCTTTGATTTCCTTCACCTGCTGTGTACCAAGTAATTAAGTGTTGAACACCTGGTTGAGTGACGGAAATTGTTTTTTCAACAACATATGGGTTTCCATTAAGAGACATTGTAACTCTTAATGCTGCACTACCTTCGCTAACGCCAGTAATTGTAGCGACTGCACCACTTGAAGAAACTGTAAATACATTTTCATCTAATGATGAGAATTCGAATGTTGGAGTACCATCTAAATAGGAAGCTTTTGATGCTGTAACTTGTAATGTATCACCAACTTCAACTGAGAATGATTCTGCAGATAAGTTAATTTCAGGAGCTAATTGACCATTATCAAAGTGGAATACGGCTCTATAAATCTTATTGAGAGTGTTATCTTTAAAATCAACTGTAACTGTGAATGCCCCGCTTAAACCAACAGCGTTATCACAAACAATATATGCTGTGTATGAATTATTTCCTTTATCTTGCAAGTTATAGAAATTAACACCATTTTCTACATTTGGATCAGCAAATTCAAGAACAACGCTTGCAGTGTAAGTATCTAATTGATTTGCTGTAACTGAAGCTGAAGATGGATCGAATCTACAGAAGATACCAGCACCTTGAATCATGCTTGTATTTAACACTGACATGTCAATTACTTCAGCAGCTGCTGCGGTGACTGTGACACCAAGGGTATCAGTGTAGTTAACACCATTAACTGTCATTGTAATTGTAATGTTTGCGCTACCAGCAGCAACACCTGTAACTGTAGCATTTAAACCATTGCCAACAACTGTTGCAACATCTTCGTCGTCTGAAGCCCAACTATAAGAAACTACATCGCCATCATAAACATCACTCTTTGATGCAGTAAGTTGTCCGTCTTCACCAACGCCGACAGAAAGTGATTCATTGGTAATTTCAACTTGTGGGACAACATCAGTACAATCGTAATACATTGTTAAAGATGTAAAAGAGAGTGAACTTGGATTGCCTTGAACAATTTGGACACCTCTTCTATCGCTGGCATCAACGGTGCCACCAAACGTTAAATCATTATCGGCAGAAAGCGCGTTGCCACCCTTTTTTAAAGTCCAGTTAACATCAAATTCGTGGTAAACAACACCGACAGCACTTTCAAGATTAAGATTTTCAAAAGCCATTCTTGTATAACCGTTTCCGCGTCTATTAGCGGCTGTTGTCTGACCAGATCTTGTAACGGTGTACATCAATCCAGTTAATGTAACGGTATTACCATCAACACTAACGCCTTCGTAATGCCATCTTTCACCACCAACTTCAAAATCGCCGTTGCCATTATTAAGATTGGCTGCTGTGATTGTGTAAGAACCGTGTTCAATTGTTCCGGCTCTTGTGAACATAGGATTTGATAATCCCTTTTTGTTAACTGCTAATGCGACTGCTGCAGACGCTGCTAAAGCACTAACACTAGCAATTAATACGACTAATTTTTTCTTTTTCATTGAATTCCTCCATGGATATTCATTTGTAAGATAACCTATGACAAATGTGCATAGGAAATCGTTTTCTTAAATATATTGTAAGCGCGGGTTTATAAATAATCAAATATTAATTTTTATGCACAAAAGTGTAAATTGAATGAGGTAGTAACTTTATTTTTTCGTCACTATTGAATGGGTTTACTAAAACGTGAGGATTGTCACTCTTGTTATAAGTAATTATTGTTAGGTTTTCCTGTGAATTTTGATATGAAACGACTTCGATATCGCTGTTGTTTGAACTACATTTAATTCGGCAATCACCAGGAGAAATGAACTTTGCAAAATGGGCTATTGCATAATAACTATAATTGATTTTCATATCCCCTTTTTCATCAATCATGATAGGTGCTTCGCAGTAGTTGCCCACGTGATTAGGACCACCGTTCATGTTTAAAGATAAATTCCAATCAATGTAGCCTTCTGTATAGTGATTCAAATCATTAATGATTTGATGTATATATTTTTCCGCGTGAGAAAAGTCGCCAACAGGGTGGTTTTTATCGAGTAATAATTCAACACACCCTTCAGTCATTACAAGATGGAAATTTGGATAATGTTCGTGAATATAATCTAGTTGTTCAAAATCTTTTTGAGAGTACCAATGAAAGCAAAGGTAATCAATTTGTTCAGGTTTAAGATTTCCTTTTGAAAAAGTATCATTCATTCTTGAAATTAAAACATCACGATTATGATCAAATAAACCCAAAAATACCCTGGATTTACTATATTTTTTAATATTTGGGATTAAATAATCTGATATTAACTTTGCTTCTTCTTGCCCAGTATAAATACACGAATCCCATACCTGTGTTGCAAGAGGTTCATTTTGAACATTTAGAACTTGAATATTTAATCCTTGTTCACGCAAAAAATTAGTTGCCTTAACAAGCATTTCAGCATACAAAGGATAATACTCTTCTTTGAGCTTCCCGCCGTGGTTCATTTCTCCGTTTGTTTTCATAAAAGCTGGAGGAGACCACGGTACCGCAAATACAATTATATCTTTTTGGTATCTTATAATTTCCTTATACATTAAAATACGATTTTTATCGCATTCAATATTCAAAGTTTTGATATCTTCATTATTTAAATAATAATAATTATGTGTTGAAAAATCACATGAGCCCAAAGGATATCTTAAAAGATTATAATTAAGTCCTTCTTTTGAGAAATATAGTTTCAAGTATTTTTCTTTATTCTCTGGACTTAAATAATTAAATGAAATACACGCTGCATCTGTTAATGCACCACCAAAGCCAAGATGCCTTTGATACTTTATATTTGCGTTTACTTTTATAATCGTGTCAGCGCGTTCATTACAAAAAGGAGAATCAATTTCTTTAAACAGATTATCTTTATTCGTAAATACTATTTTTAACATATTTTAATTATAACATTTAATTTTAAAGATAAAGAAAACCGGGCGCATAAAACGCCCGGCTAGCAAGTTAATTTATTAAACTATTTGCTGAAATGTTTCTTTCTTTTAATAACAAGGAGTAAACCGGTTGTCATTAATGCACATGAAACACAAATAATGACAATGGTTAAGGTGTTATTTGCTTTTTGATTACCAGAAAGTAAACGTGCAGGTGAAGCAGGAACGATGTCATAATTAACAAGTTGATCACCATTGGCTGCTGCCCAAGCGGCTAATCTTGCTTCTGCATCATTAAATGTATCAAAGATGGTAATAGCTGCTTTTTCATATCCTTCTAAAGTCATAAATGCTGCTTTTGCATCAGCATACCAACCTTCGGATATACATTTGCCTGTACCTGGATCAGATGTTGATACATCTTCCAAGTGCATATAATTTTTGACGAAATCATCAACTCCGTCATCTCTTCCGCAATCAAAGAATCCGAAAAGTGGTAGATATTCAACAATATGCATTTTGGTTAGATAATATCCGACACCATCTGCAGCTGGAATCTTTGTTCCGGCTCTAAGTTCAATAGATGAAGGGCTATAATCCTCAGATTCAAATACGACACCAAATTGTGAATAACCAATACTGTTTACTTTGAGCATTCTATAAATTTTGCCTTCTGCATTAAGCTGCTTAAGTGTTACGCCATCGAAAAGGATGTTTTCAGTATAATCATCACCAACGAGTGTTGAAGCATCTATGTTAGCACCAACAGCGTTCCAATCCCAACCGGCAATATCATCAATAGCGAAGATACAATGCACTCTGTTACCGTCCCAGTCTGGATGTTGTGCAATTGTGTTACCAATTACATAGCCTTCCCCGTTTCTTCTTGCTTTTAGTTGACCAACATAATATGGTTCACCTACGAATGTCCAAGCATTTTCTGCATTTAGAGTTGGATCGTTTCCAACACGAGTAGCTGTATAAGTAGTAGCTAAACGATAATATGATTCTGCTCCACCTTTAATGTATGTATATGATGGAATTAATAAACCTTTCTTTATTGTTAAAGTGTTGTAGTTGAAAAGTCCTAATGGACAGCATGTAAAGAATTTATGTCTTTGCCAGTAGTTTAAGTAAGTTTGTCCACCGTACATTTCTGGAACAGTATTTGTTCCCATAACAAAGAATGATGAAAGGAACGGGAATTTAGCATCAGCAATTAGTTGTTGATCTGATTCTGCGCCATCAAGGTCTGGATAGTCAGTACCATTAACTCTAACCATTAACAATTCGTTTGCATTTGCTGGATCACCAGAATAAGCACGTACAGTATAAAGATCTTTAAGACTGAATTCGCCAGCAATTAAACTTTCGGAGACTGTACCACTAAGATTCCATAAAGAATCGGTCTCAGCTACATGATTGTGGGCACTAGAATCAATTGTGAACGTATAATCAAACTTCAACGAATAATATGAAGCTGCGCCACCCAAAACATAAGAATAAGAAGGAATTAAAGCGCCTTCTGAAATAGTGACTTTATCATAATTACCACCGCCAGCAGACATGATTTGGAAACAAGGCCATCTTTGGAATCTATTAAGTTGCGATTCTCCAGATACATAGCTAATGCTTGTTCCTTCTTCGCCAAACTTTACATGATTCCAGAAACCACTTTCTTCAATTATTGAATCGGAAATTGAGAGATTAAATGTAGTAGCATCCTCACCATCAACCTGTGGGTAATCTGTACCGACAACATAAAAGAACATCATTTCATTTAAATTGCCCCATTGATCTCGCGTTTCAAATTTTGAAATTGTGAATTCTCCAACAACATTAACGTCTGCTTTGGCTTCTTTGGCTTCTTTCGCGTTTGCTGAAACAAGTACGCCAGCGCCTAAGGTTAATGCACCGAGGAGTAATCCGCTAAAAATTGATTTTAAAGCTTTCATTTTTGTGTTTGTCTAAATTAGACACTCCTTTCTTTTAGTGGTAAAAGTTACCTGTATTTATTATATGATAGCGCTTACTTGCGCATATATGAATACACATTTTTCAGTTTTAAGAGGGTTATTTCAATTATTGAGATTATTTATAAGGTTTTTGATTTCTTTTTCAATAAAAAGATAACTAAATTCCCGACAATTACTAAAGTTGCAAGAGATGCCACTGAAATTGTTGCAATAAGAAGCGGGGTGTTATTTTTAACAATATATGAATCGGATGAGCTAATCCAAGTAGCGGTTAAAACTAAGTCACGTGTGACACGGTTATCAATGTTATAGTGATTTCCTTCTTCGTCAACCCAACCTTGGAAAGTATATCCTTTTCTTTTTGGAATTATTATGTCTTTGACTTTGTCAACATTAGTTAATCTAGTGAAACGATCTACTTTAACAGAAAATTCTTTATCGATATTTTTGAATTCAATATATTGTGAATAAATGTAGACACCAAAGAATTCTTTGGATGACATATCAGTGATACGTTTATAACCAGTTGCATCATCACCGTTTTCGTTAATCCATTTCACAAATCTTTGACGATCAGTATTATCACCTGTTGGAGCGCTAACACTGAAATCAAATGTTTTTGTGTTTTCAACTCTAATTGGGTTTTTCCCATCAAACCAAAGTGTCCAATAAATCTTTGCGGTTTCTTGATATGTTCCATCATTTAAGGCATATGATGCAGTAGACAACACATAATAAGAAACATAACCACCATAGATTTCCATAGTAAAACTAGAGGCAACCAAAGAAGGAATCGAACAACCACGTTGAACAATAATTTCGGTGATTTGACTTGTCTCTTCGAAAGGCACAACAATCGAAATAGTATTGCTTTTCCCGTCTAAATTAGCGTACGCACTTATTTCACTTGCCTTATATGCATAGTAAATAGAACGACCATTTATATAGACATATCTGGTCATATTTTCTCCAACAGTTAGTATTCTTTGGTTAACTACACCTTCGTAATTACATTCACTTAACCCAATATCAACAACGACAGCATTTAACTTTAAATCTGGAGTATCAATATTAACTTTTCTTGTCCCAACTGATGTGATGTTAATATTAGCGGCGTTAAAAGCGTACTGGGCCGTTAAAGTCCAAACGGCCTGACAATATAGTAAATTTACAGTAATATCATCAACCTGTTGATATCGATATTCGATTGAACTGTCTCCATTAGTGAATCTATATGATGGGAACTGTGCTCCTCTTAAAACAGTTACTTGTTTGAAACTACGACCATTATAGTTTGGCAAAGAACCGTTGTTGTTATTGCCAATCATAAAGACCAAACAACCGTCTTCGCCTGAGGCATTATAAACAGGCAGACCTTTTGTAAATGGGTCTGAGACATCTTTCAAAGTTAAAACTTCATCATCTTGAGTTGTAAATAAAACGTGATTATATAAAGTATTTAGATAGCTTGTCTCACTTGTACTTAAATCCATTTTTCCTAACGGAATTTCGATATTATGTTGTTCTTCAGAAGATAAATTTGGATTGTTGATTATCTCTGGGTTGTAATCCCTATCTCCAAAATAAATATATAAGCGACATGAATTATCATCTATATCAAATTTGCTTGGATCATCAAAATATGATTGATCAATATTTGATCCTCTAATTTGTAAGCGATAGTTTTCTTTTGGACCCGAAGTTCCCTTTCCAAATGTACGGGAAAAGGCAGCAACATCTTCTAAAACAATTCCTGTTTCTTCCTCTTCCTCTTTTTCATCAGTAGTTGAAATTCGAGTCCATTCGTGTGCAAACGTTATATCGCTTTTATCAGTTTGTCCGTAAACACTGCTTACAAACGTAACGGTTTCTTTTAGGGCATATTTAATTGAATGATCTGTGCTTGGGTAAGGCAAAACAAAGCCTTCATCAAAAGTGATTTTATAAATCTCCGATGCCGCCAGTTTAGTGTTATCTAAATGGAATGACACATTTTGTGCATCATCATTAAAAATGTTATATGCAATAGCATTACCGCCTATAAAATATTCGTTAATGGTTTTATATGAATTTGCTGATTTATAAATTCGAATTTTACTGAAATTTGTATCCACTAACTCATTTGAAGGAACTGGTGTGTTAAAAGCAATACCTTCGTATAAATTATTGTTCGGAAAAAGCATAATTGCACCAGCTCTATACGCAATTGAATATTTTTCCGAAACAAAATCATCCACAGACGTTTCAGTTTTGTTTGGATTATAAACTCCTGGACCCAAATCTACATATACAGTATCGGTCGCAAAAGTTTCTTTAAAATTAGACTTTTCAAAAGCAAGTGGAGATAGTCCAATTAATGGTAAAAGTAGCAAAATCACCGGGAATTTCTTCATATTTACACCTTCAATCCTACTAATGCGATACCTTCAGTTAACTCTTTTTGGAAGAAACCAAACAAGATGGTTGTAGGTATCATCATGAAAATACCAGTAGCCATTTGACCATTCAAAAGTAATGGATCGCGTTTATCCTGGAAAGCTTCAAAAATTAATAACGCCAAAGTCTTTGGAGAATTAGATGTTGTTAAATATAAAAGTGGAGCGGAATAGTCATTCCATGTTCCAATGAATGTAGTAATTGCTAAGTAAAGTAAAATTGGTCTAATAAGTGGAACAATAATTGTAATTAAAATTTGGAACGAGTTAGCACCATCGATTTTTGCAGATTCATGTAAGGACTTTGGAATGCCTCTCATGAATTGTCTAACTAAGAAGATGTTCATCGCACCACCACCAAACCAAATTGGCACCCAAAGCGGAAGAAGAGTATTAACCCAACCGATCTTTTGGTAAATAGTAAATAATGGAATCGAAGTAACTGTGCCTGGTAAGAAAACTGTTGCCAAGATGATAATAAACATTGCTTTTTGGCCTTTAAAGTAAACTTTAGTTAAACCATAAGCACAGAATGTCGCACCAGTTAAAATACCGCATATACATAAAATACAAACAATGAATGTATTTCCGATACCTTTGAAGAATGACGCTCTAGAGAAGAATGCTTTGTAACCTGCTAATGAAAAGTCACTAGCAGCAGGAATGATATTTTTTGGAGCAACCGCAGCAATATCAGACATGAAAGAAACTGTAATCATGTAGATTACTGGGAACATGAAAAATAAGGCTAATAAGACAAGAATTGCATATCTACCAATCAAGCTTAAAATATGCAAAATTCTTTTCTTTTTGCCGTTAAATACATCCTCTACATATCTTTTCTCGCGGGCGTTCATTTATTAATTATCCTCCGCATAATAGACCCATTGTTTGGATGATTTAAGGACAAGGAAAGTTAAAACACCAATAACAAGGAATAAAATCCAGCTATAAGCACTAGCTAAAGAAATATCATACTTTCCTGTATATGCTGTTTCGTAAATCATTAAGCCTACAAACCTCAAATCTTCAGGTCGACCATATTGTAAGAATGTCGCATATGAAGAGAATGATTGTAAGTTACTAATAATCGACATGATTAAGTTATAGAAAATCATTGATGTCGATAATGGAATTGTGATTTTAAACAAAGTTTTGAAATATCCAGCACCAGAAAGCTTTGCTTCTTCATATAAATCATTTGGAATGTTCTTAAACTGCGCAAGCCACATAATCATTCCACCTGAGAAACCAAACCCACTTAACATTATTTGAGTTAAGAAAACTGTCTTGTTATCGCTATAGAATGTGTATGGTTCAAAGCCCATCTTTGTTAAAAGTAAGTTAAAGTAACCAGTTTCTCTAGTAATACCGTTCCATAATAATGTACTGGCGATTGCAGGAATTAAACATGGTGTGTAGAACAAAATACGGAATGTCTTCATTCCTTTTAATTTTTGGTTTAAAAGTAATGCAACAATATAAGAACCAACTAAACTAATTCCACCTACCACTAAAGTGAATCTAAAGGTTATATAGTAGGAATGGAACATAGCTTTGAAGTTGTTTCCGAATGCTACTTTGTAGTTATCAAGAGTGAAATTACCAAACTCTTGAACCGGGCTTAATAAGTTAATTCTTGTGAATGAGTAATATAAAGAGAACCCCATTGGAATGAAGGTAAAGATAAAGATACCTGCTAAAACAGGAATCATGTACACAAGATTTAAGTAGTTATCTTTAAAATACTTTTTCTTGTGGTTGATCTTATCTAGCTTCAATACAGGGTCAACTTTTTTCATTCTAGTTTCCGGCTAAAATTTTATTAATTTCACTAATTGTTTTGTTTAAATCAGAACCTTGAGAACCAAAAAGATATCTAAAGAAATCAGAAACTGCTGTTCTTAAATCATTTCTGATATCTGGTTCAGCAAAGCAATACGTATCAAGTCTTAATTCTTT
>JAFXWB010000070.1 GCA_017534425.1 Bacilli bacterium | reverse complement strand
CGCTGGTGTTGACTCATCAAATGCACCAGAAAGAATTAAAGTTGGGACATCAATTGTATGGAGTTTATCTTCAACGTTCCAGTCAGCTAAAGTGCCAGTTCCGTAAAATTCTGATTTACCCCACATCTTTTCATAAATCTCTCTATTTGTTTTTGGGAATCTTTTTGTCTTAAACGGGTATAAATCTTTGCTTCGTTTTCCAACATGATTTTTAATGAATTTTTTGACTGCCTTTTTATATTCGCTTTTGTCGTATTCTTGACCGTTCTTTTGTGCTAAGAGCGCAGCTTTTTCAGTTGGAGAAAATTCATCAAAAATTTTATCGTGTTCATCGTTCCAAATTTTAGTTGATGGGAGTGTTGAAAATAGAATTAGTTTTTGTAAACCTTTATGTTCAAAATGAGTTACGTATTCTAATGCCAACATTCCGCCCCAGGAATGACCTAAAACGTTGTATTTTTCAAGTTTAAAATACTTAACTAAACTTTCTAATTCATTGAGAAAAACACGGAAATTCCATGATATTTTGTGATTTTTAGGTACTTTAGAATAACCGCATCCAAGTTGATCATAAAAAATCAGAGGAACACCATAATCTGCTAACTTTTCAAGTGGTTCGTAACGTTCAACACAACCGCCCGGTCCACCATGCAAAATGATTAGAGGAACTCCTTTATTTAAGTCCCCTAAAACATAGGCCCTGGTGTGATATCCAAGGTATGGGATTTTATGCACTTTCTTGTTCATTGTTTTCCTTTTTGGATTTGACTAATTTTTTGAACGCTTTGATACCTTCATTCAAAGCAATCGCCCCAAGAGAATTTCCTAAAGTTACAACCGCCAAAGCAAGATAGGTAACACCATTTCCATAGGTCCATGCAAATGCAAAATAATACATGTTTGCAATACAGTGATCAAACTTAAGAAACACGAATAAACCAATAGCTAAAAAGATACCAATTATCTTAAGATAAACTTTTTTAAATTCTTTGTATGAAAGAATAGCGAGATAAACTAAAACACCACACAAAACTGAACCAGCAAAAAATTTAATTATTGGCAGGAATTCTAACGGGAACAATTTTCCATTAGCGATCCCATTTGCAGTTGCCATCAATGCTGTTTCGCTAAAAACGACTCTACAGAATGCTCCCATTAAAAGAGAGCCTAAAATGTTTCCAATATAAACAAACAACAAGAAGAGTAAATAACTCTTGTCGTTATCAAATAAATAACCGATCTTCCCAGTGAACAAATTAAAGCTGAGGAAGCACACCATCGTTAAACCTATTGGGAACAATAAAGAACCTAAAATTCTGCCCCAAATTGGAGCGGATGATAAAAGTGTATTGGCAACGATATTTAGCATTCCGCCAAAACCGATTGCCATACCAGCATAAATGCCAAAAAGTACTGTTTTCCCGTGTTTTTTCATATTATTCTCCTACTAGCGCATTTCCAAACGCTTGTCCTAATTTAACCATTGAAAGCGAGTCATAGTGAGCTTTATCTGGATTTTCAGCCGGCTCATGTTGAGTAGTTAAACCTAATGCAGGTGTGTCAACATAGATATTCAAATCGGATAATATCGCAAACTCTTGTTTTGCCTTATTAATTACCTTCGGATTTAACCAAACACCAGGTTCTTCATTAATGCCAGCATCAATAAATTTGATACTATCTGATACAGACTGCAAATCGTGTCTTAAATAAGATACGAAAGCTAATGTATCTTTATAATAAAGCTGCCAATCGGTTTCCCATGCATCGCTTTCGCCCTGCATCCAGCAAATACCATCAATGTCTAATGTATAACCTTTACTTCCTAATACGTTAAGGCATTTAAGTGAAAAGTCCATCGCGTCGTTATAGAGTTCGCCGCGATTACGACTTCCATCTAACCATTGATTTCTAAGAGCTGTTCCGCCCCAAGTCCATTTAATGATAAATGATTGCTCATCAGGATATTTCTTGGACATTACTTCAGCCATACCAATTTCTGGGCCATATGTATAAGGAGCACATCCACACCCTAAAGAAGCTTTTTGAAAAGCATAATTAGAACTGTTGTTTCCTCCATCATTAAAGAAATTAATTAAGACGTTCTCATAACCTGAAGCATATTCGTTGAACTTTGCTTCATCATTTGTTTTAAGATATTGGTCATACGAAACACCATCAGCATTTGATTGGCCATAAAGAAATGCAATATGAGCGACTTTGTTATTAACCATTTTAAGATTATCGACAATTTTGCAGCCTGGATTGTTGTAAGTAAAATCGGTTTTTACCTTAAAGTCTTTTCTACATCCAGTTAGTGGAATAGCGGCTAAGCCACAAAATAATAAAAATTTAGTTTTCATATACATAAGTATAGTTAATTATCAAAGAAAAAAACAGGGGATTAAACCTGTTTTTTGTTCTTTAATTCTTCGAGAACTTCTTCTTCAAGCTGTCTATAGGCAACCTTACCAACAAGTGTTTTAGGAAGATCTTCTCTAAATTCAATTTCTCTTGGCATTGCATACTTAGCAATGTATTTCTTACAGTGATTTAGAATTGATGCCTTGAGAATATCTGATGGAATCTTTCCAGGTTTAAGCACAATATATGCTTTAACCTTATGCATTCTATATGCGTCAGGAACTCCAATGACACAGCTCATTTGAACTGCCTCGTGTTTCTCAATAATATTTTCAATTTGAGCAGGATATACGTTGTAACCAGAAGTAACAATTAAGCGTTTAATTCTTCCTCTAAAGTAAATGAACCCTTCCTCATCCATATAACCGAGGTCTCCAGTATGGAGCCAAACTGTTCCGTTTTTATCTGTGTGAAGTGTATCAGCAGTCTCTTCTGGGTTATGAGTATATTCTTTCATAACTGTTGGACCTGCTAAGACGATTTCGCCTTCTTCGCCATATGGAAGCTCATCATCAGTTCCAGGTTTTACAATTCGATAGTATGTGTCTGGGAAAGGAACACCAATTGAACCTTCTTTAGCTTTAGTTACAGGAGTTAAACAAGATGCTGTAACACATTCTGTTGTGCCATAACCTTCTCTAATTTGAATTGAAGCATTATGTTCTTTTAAGAACTTATCAAATTTCTTCTTGAGTTCAATTGAAAGCGAATCACCACCAGAGAACACACCTTTTAAACAAGACAAATCAGCTTTTCTCATGCAGCTAGTTCTAGTAAGTGCTTCATATAATGTAGGAACACCTGCAATAAAATTGCACTTGTATTTAATAACTAACTTTGAATATGAATCTGCAGTAAATCTTGGGACTAAGATACATTGTCCGCCGCCACCAAGAATTGAATGAATACAAACACCTAAGCCAAAACCATGAAATAAAGGCATAGCAGCAAGCATTGTATCTCCAACTCTAAACATTGGATTTGTTGCAATAATTTGAGCGCATAAAGCGTTGAAATTATAGTTAGTTAAGGCTATTCCTTTTGGAGTTCCTGTTGTACCGCCCGAATAAAGAACAACTGCCGTTTCATCTTTATCCTTATGAACTCTAATAAGTTCGTGACCATTTGCAAGTCTAATGAAGTTCTTCCACATAATATTTGAACCATCTTTTGGAACTTTAGGAATCTTGCGGCCAGTTGTAATTTCATAACCTACCTTCATAACTGGATTTAATACATCCATCAGGTTTGCTAAAAGGAAGTGTGCAACATTTCCTTCTTTAATGGCTGGTAAGAACTTTCTATAGAATGCGTTGATTGTTAAAACCAACTTACATTTTGAATCGTTAACGTAGAAGAGAATTTCTTTTTCTGCACTTAATGGGTGAATCATGTGAGCAACACCACCAATTAAATTAACAGCATAAAAGGCATAAATTCCTTGTGGACAGTTTGGCATACCGATAACAACGTGATCGCCTTCTTTTAATCCTAATTGTTGCATTGCGATTGCTGTTTTATGAATGTTCTCAATAAGTTCCTTGTATGTAATTTTAGAGTGCATAAAATTGAGAGCAACAATGTTTGGATATTTCTCTGCTGTTTGCTCCAAAAGTTCAATCATCATGCCCTGGAAGTAATCAAGGTGCATTGGGACTTCACCCATCGATGATTCCCAAGGAGTTTTGTATAATTCTTTCATTTTATAAATCGACCTCTGTTTCAAATGGAAGCTCTAAAAGTTCGGGATTTTCTAGGACTTTTCTGAAAATTTTCATAGATTTAGCATAGTAATAACCATCTGCAATTCTTTCATCAATGGTAAGTCCAATGTCAAGAACTTCTTTCATTGTGCAGTTACCTTTTTCATCATAGAAAGGTTGCATTTTCTTTTGACCAATGACAACAAAAATTGAGTTGGTTCCGTACTCCGCTAAATGGTGATAACCACACTTAAGTCCGATAGAACCTAAATTAGTAACGAATGCAGAACAGTGGTTAGAATCACCTTCCATTAAATCATCAGGAAGTTTGCCTTTCTTTGACCATCTCATAATTGTGTTAAAAACAATACAAGTAAGCCAATGTGGTAACTTCTTGAAAATATCTAAAGCATTGTCGGCGCTAGATTTCTTTCCTTGTTTACAAGGAATAACTTGATTTTTAACAGCTTGGTGAACATCGAAAATTGTGGTCTTCTCATCACCTCTAATAACAGCCATACCTTCTTCAGCATCATCTGCAAATTGTCTTTTTACAATAAAACCTAAAGATCTTTCATTCTTTTGATAATAATGTCTATTAGAAATGAACCTATTAAGTTTTGGTCTAACGACAAGTAATTTTAAGAGCGCTGCTAAAATGACATGGAAGAATGTGTATTTGAATTCTTCGTCTGGATGCTTTACCATCCATGCTTTAATAGGAGCTAAATCGATTTGCTCTGAAATATAAGCTTCATTCACACATCTGCTGCCATAAAGTTGAGCCATAGCGATATGAATACCATCAATATCTCTAATTAATTTGGCATCTTTACGATCACCTGGTTCTCTACCTTGTTTTTTTATTTTGTGTCTATGAATCAAACAAATGATACCTAAGATAAGTGTGAAACCAGCAAGACCAATAAACACCCATAAAACAATCCAAGTTGTTTGTGAATGTGCTAAAACAACTGCGTTAACTCCTAAAAGGAGAAGAGCAATAATCCAAGCAACCCAAAGAACAAATGATGCTGTCAAAGGTTTCTTGGTTTCTTCATTTCTTGTATCAATTTCCTTTTTAAACACAAATAGTCTCATGAATAAATATTCAGTAACACCATTTACAAGAATATTGATTACTGTAATTACCATTTCTGGAATGCCCCAAATTTGTCCATAGTGAGCAAACAAGAGTGAAAGAGGTGTATAAACACAATAATAAGCAAGCACCTTAAGCATTGCCTTTGGAACGTTTCCTACTGATTTAAACGTAACGCTTCTATTAATTGTGAAGTTCCACAAAACTGAAAGTACTAAAGCGACAAAATAGAACACCATGTAATATTGGTGATTGAATTTTGCATAGAAAACTTCATCGAATAGAGAACAAACACCAAATTGAATTAATCCAGCTGATGCAGCAATTAAGAAATACTTAACTGTTCTCCAGAATTCTTTCCAAAACGCATTATGTTTTGTCATATATCGTCTCCTTTTTTTAAACAAAAAAACCTTGAATATACTATCACTTTGATTTAAAAAAGAAAAAGACAATCGTAGTAGATCATCTTATTTCAGGTCTTTTTATTTAAAAGATTAAGTTCCAAAGATAAGTAATTGGAAATACAAGAATCAACGCTGGTAAGGCATCTATAACTTTAAACTTGGTAATTTTAATTATATTAAATGCAATGATCAGTTCAATAATTCCGCCCACTGCATAAAAATTACCTTGGAAGTTTTCGGCATTTAATGTTGGAGCAAGTAACTTTGCAAGGAAAAATAGTGAAGTGAAAACTACAGCAGCTGGAATACTTGCTAAACATGTTGCTTTTCCAATTGTTGTAGCAAATATAAACATAGTTGTTAAATCCATAATTGCTTTGCAAATTAAAATGGTGCTGTCACCAGCCAACCCTTCTGTAATTGCTCCAAATATTCCTGTTCCGGTGCAGCAAGATAAAACTAAAACAATATTAAATTTAGCAGCCTTTTCTTCATCGGCTTCATCTTTAAAAAGTTTTCTACTTACTTTGCCAAATAAAGATGAAATACGATCATCCAGCCTCAACAATAATCCAAGTATAAGTCCTAAGACTAACGAAAGAACAACAGGAGCTAATTGCTTAACACGAATTGTAAAAATAATACCTAACGCCAAAGCAACAAAACCCATCAAAATATTTAATGCATTCGTTACTCTTTCGCTTAATCTATTACCAACTAGTCCACCAAGGAACCCTGCTAATGCTACTGCACAAACATCAACTACAATACCAACCGGAAATGCCATATGTGTTTTTCCTCAAATTTATTTTGCTTTCTTTCTTAGTTCCGCAATCTTTAGTGCAGCTTCTTTGTCGATCAAAAATATACCGTTTTTCTCGGCAATTTCTGCAATTTGAGATAATGCAGCCTTCATAAATGGACGAGGAATTTTTACATATAATTCACACGCTTCTTTAGTAAACTTAACAGGCGTATCTAGTCTTTCGGCGCAATACATAACTGATTCTACCGAGCCTGCGTTTGTTGCAGCAATTGGCTCTGCAACAGGCCTACTTCCGCCAAATCTCATATACCAGAAGTTCTTAGAATCATGGTAGCCATAATCAACCGGAACTTTAGGAAACGAATTACGCTTTAATCCATTCTTTAAGTTGTCTGCGTATTTCTCCACCATCAAAATTTTGTCTATCTTCAAAATGAAATGACAACCGAATTTCGATGTAATTCCATTGAAGTTTTTATAAGGAGGCTCAACACCTTCTAATTCACCTATGTGCTTCTTTGATTCATAACCATTTTCAAGCGATTCATCCCAAGTACACTCAAGAACTTGGTATGCATCTTCAAGAATTAAAGGTCTATCACCTTCAGCTTCACCTTTAATAAGTTTGAAGCTACAATCCTTCATCTTTTCTTGAGGGGTTTTACCAGGAAATCCCAGACGCACTAATTCTTTAAAATCTTTTCTATTATCGTTTATAAAATTTAGAGCACATTTACCAGTTCTTAAGATATTTTGTGCTGTGTTAGATGAGTTTCTGCATTCTAAAATCATCGCATAGTAATCTTTACCAGCGATGTAATAAGGAAACACTAATGAATATGCACCAATAGTTGTAGATCCATCTTCTGCTAAAGTCGATATGGCAACAGTTGGCATTGGATAAAATAAACTGTTTTGATAGAAATTATCAACTATTTTGACTTCTCTGTAATTAGACATAAACCTACCTCTCTAATATTATAACAAAGAAAACTATGCTCTTTTTGATTTGAAGATTTTATTTTTAAGGGCTGGAACACCTATATAAATACTAACCATAAGAGCACATGTAGCAAGATACGCAAGAAGCATCAATAATGTGGCAAACACTCTTAAATGAGAATTGATCAGTTTTTGTGCTATTCCTTCGATTAAAGGAACACCACCAGCGCCATTTAGCAACATAAAATCAAAATTTTTAATATAATTAAACGGTATAACAAAAACGGCTACCGCTAATAATCCAATCATTGAAACAAATATATCTTTCCATTTAAAAATATGAAACTTGGTAATAGGAATATATAAAGCGACAAATACCATAGCTAAATGCCAAAAGAATGAATATAATGCCCCAAAAGTGAACATTGGATAATATTGAAGCCCTCTTAAAAAAATAAAATTCGCAATTCCTCCAGCAAAACCAATTGTCGCTAAAAATGTTGATGCAACATCTTCGAGCTTTGAATCGGTTTTAGATAAACCTACAATTATTAAGGCAGGCATAAATATCGAGCAAGTATCTAATGGTAAAATATAAAGATTAAATCCTCTCCCCGTTTTTATATCCCAGTATGACTCCCAAGTTGTTTTAATTAAATAAAGTAGAGTAAATACAATTCCCAATACTAAAAGAATCTTCTTTGAGCGTTCTTTCTTTGTATTTCTTAAGAAAAACAACAAAACGCATATAGAGACAATCCCTATTGCGGTCAAAATATATTGAACTGGGCTCATATAGTCTTGGCCGCTATAACCCTCAATATTGTATTTGTAATCGAAGAAGTGATATTTTCCTGTCCACATAACGGTCTTTTATTATACAACCTTAAAATTAAAAGTCATTTAAAAAGGCTCTTTCGAACCTTTATCACAAATGAGTATTTTTTATAAATCGTAATCTTCTCTTAACTTTTCAATAGCGGCTTCAGGTTTATTTTTTTCTTCATCTTTATGATTATCTTTCACGTTACCTTCAATGAACAATTTTGCCAAAAAACCCGCGATTTCCTCGATAATTTCTCTATCTTTGTCATCAAATCTATTAATTACTGGCGCATCAATATCAATCACAGCTTTAACTTCTCCGCCAGAGATAATTGGGACAACAATTTCACTTCTAGACATTGTTGAGCAAGCAATATGCCCTTTGAACTTTTTGACATTTTTAACAATGACAGATTTCTTTTCTTCAAATGCTTTTCCGCAAACACCTTTTCCTTTTGGAATAACTGTGCATGCTGGTTCACCTTGGAAAGGCCCTAAATAGAGGTTGTCCCCTTCAACAAGATAAAAACCACACCAGTTGATATTTTCATAATTTGCTAAAACGGCTGCAGCGTTTGCTAAATTGCTAATTAAAGGATTTGATTTGTTTGTTAACGCAATAATTTGTTTTAATAATAGATTTTCCATACAACTATTATCTTATCAAAATTATTTGATATTGCACGACAAAAAGAAGCAAAAAGCTTTGCTTTTTTTAGAAACTTGAGATTTTGGCTTCGATTAATCTCTTTTTAAGTTATCGAAAACTTGATTTGTGGTCATCAT
>JAFXWB010000069.1 GCA_017534425.1 Bacilli bacterium | reverse complement strand
TAACGTTGCTGAGACTGGCCATTTTTTAGCAAGTTTTGATAAGGAAACTTTTACCGAACAACAACGCACAGATTTATTAAAAGAGATTGGAACTTTAAAAAGTGATGAGGCCCCTACAAACGAGTCTCAGCTCAAAAAAATACATGATTTACTGGGAATTTTGGGCAAAAACGCTCCAATTTACTGTACTTTTGCAAATACGGGCAGTATAAAAATTGAACCTATCAAACTAGAAGAAATTGAGATTAATTTTCCTCTTCTTGTTTTAGAGTCACCGAAGAAAAAATTCTCCATCAAAATTGGTAAGCCTAGACAACAAAAACAAGTACAAGAATTAGAAAAATCTGATGTAGAAAATGCTCTTAAAGAAAAGAAAGAAAAGAAACATATAAGTTACGAGCCATTTGATTTATTTGATATAGATTATTTCTTTATTTTTATATTCTCATTGTTGGGATCATTTGCTATTGTTGCATCTGTATTTGAATTAATGAATAAGAAAGGTATTGCTGCGTTCTTAATTATTCTCAGTGTTGTGTTTGTAATAACATTAACTATTGCTATTTATTCCTCTGTATATGAAAAGAATAAACTTAGAAACCCGTGGCTCCGTTATTATTTAACATTCTTCGTGGTTTTAGGGGTTGCGGTTGGCGTTGTTTCAAGTTACTTCATTTGCAAAGGCGTTTTAAAAACAGAAATTGAAAACTTTAATTATAAAAAGATGCTTGCCTTTGCAATCCCGATTTCTGCCGTTTCAATGTTATGCACAATTGAGGCTTCTAGACTTGTAAATCTTTTCATGAAGATAAAACAAAAAAAGAAATCCGAATAGTTACGAATAACAAAAAAGACACATATGTGTCTTTTTATTTTCTAATATAAGTTGTAAATCTTATTTCGTATTCTCCGTCTTGAATTGGCGTTCCTTCATCAACACACTCAAATTCTGGAATCTCATCAAGGTTAGGGAAGAAAACTGTAGCTCCACCATCAGCATTTACTTTTGTTAATAAGACCTTATCAACATATGGTAATGTTTGACGATAAATTGATGCTCCACCAATCACAAATACATCAGAATTTTTGCCGTTTTCCTTCAAAATTTTAATAAATTCATCGAAATCATGAATATTTTCACAGCCTTCATAATTGTGGGTTGGATCTTGACTTAAAACGACATTTATTCTGTTTTTAAGAGGTTTGCTTTCTGGAAATGAAAGAAGCGTGTTTTCACCCATAAAAACCATATGACCTCTTGTTGTTTCCCTAAAAAATTTCATGTCTAAAGGAAGATGAAAAAGAAGGCCATTATTTTTGCCAATGCCATATTTTCTATCAACGCTTAAGATTGAAATAATCATATTAGATTGCCACCGGAATCTTTTCTTCTAAAGTTTCGTATTCGTAACCCTCTAACTTAAAGTCTTCAACTTTGAAGTCGTAGAAATTTTTGATTTTTGGATTAACCCAAAGTTTTGGGGCTGGATGTTGAGGTTTTTCGATAACCTTCTTTACTAAAGGAATGTGCCTGTCGTAAATGTGTGCATCTGCAATAACGTGAACCAAAGTTCCTGGTTTAAGTCCTGAGACTTGGGCAAACATTATCAATAATAATGAATATTGAAGAACATTCCAGTTATTAGCAGTAAGCATATCATTACTTCTTTGATTTAAAATACCATTTAATGTATCGCCTGTGACATTAAATGTCATTGAATATGCGCACGGATAAAGATTCATCTCATGTAAATCTTGGAAGTTATAAATATTGGTCATGATTCTTCTTGATTGAGGATTGTGCTTTAAATCATAAAGAACTCTATCAACTTGATCAAAGTCACCTTCTTTATAATGGTGTTTTACTCCAAGTTGATATCCATAAGCTTTACCAATTGAGCCGGTCTCATCAGCCCATGAATCCCAAATGTGAGATTTTAAATCGTGAATATTATTTGACTTCTTTTGCCAAATCCAAAGAAGTTCGTCTAAGCAAGACTTAAAAGCAGTTCTTCTAATTGTAAGAATTGGAAGTTCTTCTTGAAGATTGTAACGATTAACAATACAAAATTTTTTAATTGTGTGTGCTGGAGTTCCGTCTTCCCAATGTGGTCTAACTTCAAGGTTTTCATCAGAGAAACCATTCTCCAAAATATCTTTCATATTCGCTACAAATATTTCGTCTGCTCTTGACATATTTACTCTCGCTTTCTTTCAAAAATATATGATTTTCTCGTGTATTTTTATTGTTCAGGTTTATCAAAACAATGTTTTTTATAATTGTAATCAATATACTTTTTAGTTAATGAAGTAACGTCATTTTTACCAACTAATGTTAAAGGAATTTTATCTTCAAAAACAACATCACAAGGTTGCTCTCTTCCGCCAATTTTCTTTTTGCAGTATTTAAGAATTGCTTCTCTCATCTTGTTTAAATCTGCTTCTTTATCTTCGATTTCAGCAACAACAAGAGGATATTGACCTTGCATATGGTCCCTATCTTTGCATGGAACGACTGAACAATTAACTATGCCTTTAAATTTAGAAACCACTCTCTCAAGTTGAATTGGAAAGTTCTTATGACCATCAAAGCGAGGGATAACAAATTTAAATCTTCCTTCAAAGAATAGGAAGCCGTCTTCATCAAAATAGCCCATATCACCACTATGAATCCAAACTTTGCCATCATTGTGCATTCTCATTACATTATTTGTTTCTTCTTCATTATCAAAATAATGTTTCATAATTGATGGACCAGTAATACAAATTTCACCTTTTTGATTATAATCAAGCTCTTCTCCTGTATCAGGATCAAAGATTCCCATTGTTGAAGTACATAATGGAAGACCTTCTGAGTTCTTCCTATAAATGCAGTTAAAAGCAGTAACAGCAGTTGTTTCAGATAAACCATAACCTTGGCAAATATGATATTTACAACCATGGTCTTTAAAGAATTTGTTTATAGAATCTTCTAATTTAGGATTTAAAACGTCTCCACCAGAAACAGCAAATTTAAGTCCACTTAAATCAATATTCTTCATATGTTTATCTTTGATAAACAACTCATAGAAAACTGGAACAGCAATGACTGCTGCTGGATGATGTTTCTTCATGAGTTTCGGGAATTTCTTTGGCTTAAAGTTTGGAATCAAAACATTAACAGTTCTTTGAGTCAAAGCCATATGCGAACCACAAACAATTCCGTATGCGGTAAAGATAGGCATAATATTTAAGAAGATGTCGCCCGGAACACAATCGTTATGTGTATAGTTAAAGCTCAATGCAACCGTATTAAGCCCTTCATTAGTAAGTTCAACACCTTTAGGATTACCTGTCGTTCCACCAGTTTGAGTAACAATTGCGGTTGCATTTTCTTCAAATGGAGCTTCTATTGCGCAATGTGGAACATCCCTTTTTACAAAATCCCTAAACTTTTGTATTGAATTACTGTATCTGATTTTTGTTTTCTTTGAAAAGATAGATATAAAGAATCTTTGAATTCTATGTAATGAAAATGCAGCGTTTTGAACTAAAGCATGCTCAATATGATGCTTTTCAAGAAGATCATATACTTTTGGATAAACAAGGTCGATCATGATAACAACTTTTGCTTTAACCATTTCGATAAAATAGTCAATTCGGGCTTTTGACATTCTTGGTTCAACAAAAACCGGAACTGCGCCAATTTTATTTAGCGCATACAATGAGCAAATTGTTTCAGGAAGAGTTGCTGTTAGAAAAACAACATGGTCTCCCTTTTTAACTCCTAAGTCAGTGAAGCAGTCAGCATAATGATCGATTTTTCCAATCATTGCTTTATAAGTGTACTTTTTACCAAAATAATTAAAGGCAACGTAATCACCATAACCCTTTGAGGTCATTCTTAGATATCTATACAAACTTTGTTTGGTTGTGGATAAATCACCATCAAATTCTTGATAGTACTTCATCCAAGGTTTTTCTATTGATGCTTTTCCCATAATCTTTTTTAATTAACTCCTTATCTAGCAAGCATAACAAGTTTATCATACATAATATAAAAAAGTAATTAATATTATAATATCAATTAATTCATCGTATTAATATCTTAAAAAAGACAAATAAAAAAGCTTCCAAGAAGGCAAGCTTTTTTAAATTAAAATGAAATTATTCAACTAAGAGTAATTGTCCTTTGATAATCATGTAGATTAAGTCAATAACACTCCAGAACCAGTTACCGATAACGCCGATGACTAATCCAACAATATTAAGTGTGGAACTTTTTCTAATGACTGCTGACACTCTAATAAGAATTTCCATAACCCATCCAACAAAAGGAATGATTAAAAGGACGATCTTAAGCCAGAGTGCTTGTTCTTCAAACCATTTATCAAATGTCATTTCAACTTTCTCCTTCTAACATTATTCTAATATTTTTTGTTAAAAATGGTTAAACATTTTTCATTTATTTTTTCATAACTTTTTAATTTGTTACTTCTAGTACACTTAAGATTATAAAAATTGCCAGGAAATCCTAGCGATTTTACTTATTTTTCTTTAACAATCAATTCAATCTTATAGTCGTCTTTGATTACGTGTCTAAACTTGAATGAGAGTGTCTTTGAGTCTCTTGCGAATTTAACATCAAGGAACGGAACTGCTTTCTTAGCATGGTCGTGACGTTTAAATGGAACAGGTGATCCATTGATTAAGACCTTACCAATTGTCTCGTTGTCTCTAATGTGGGCTTTGAAGAAGACATCTCTTACTTTGAGTTCGTCATCAAGGAGTTTGCTATTTCCTTTTAGTTCAACAATGTATCTATCTTTTTCAAAGTGAGTTCTATATTCATTTTTACGATATTCACCAATTAAGTAAGCGGTAGATATTCCGTCATCTTCATAGAAGAAGTCACTAATATCTTCTTTCTTACTTGTGTAGTAATCATAGATTGCTGTCTTGAATGAAAGCTTTGTTGTATTTGTAATCTTTTTATATAAAGGAATTAATGAACCTGCTTTTACAAATACAGGGACTTCATCAATTTTAAACTTTTCATTAACGTATCGTTTGCCTTGATAAACGTTTCTATGGAAGATATTGAACCACTCGCCTTCTGGCAAATAAATTCTAGCTTTTGCAGTTGGTTTTGGAACTCTATAAATCACTAAATCGAAGAGTTGAGGTCTTCTTCTTTGGACAGTTTCAGCAACCAATTTATAGACTCTATTTCTCTTAATTCTTGCAACTTCACTGAATGAATCTTTGTGGTTTTCGAAATCACTAAATACTTGCTTTCCATTCAAAAATACACGGGATTTCACGTCATTTTTGATTGAAAGTTGGAATTCATTCTTTAATTTTAAGTCGCCTTTATATCTGAATGAGAACTTCTTGACGTTTGGATTTCTAGCTTTAACTGAATTGTAGAATTTATTGATATCCTCAAATGATTTAACAGATCTTGTATAGGATTTACCTTTGAAGTTTTGATTTGGATAAATAGAAAGTTTTAGACCATTAATAAAGTACTTTTCTTTAAGCGAACGTGGTCTTCCTGCACCTGAAAGTGGAGCAACTAAAATCTTGCCATCAATTAAGAATGAGGCGTCAGCTTTGTAACACTTCTTATCATCTGGATAATATAGTGAAAGTGGTGAGCAAACACCAAGTCCTGTATCGATATTTTTAAAGCTTGCGGTATAGAAGGTATTAAGAAGAGCATAGCGCATATTAATAAATGTCTTACAAATTTCAAATGTTGTCTTGTCATAGGACCATGGTTCTTTGCTCTTCTTTTCTGAGGCAATTGAATGTGGTCTTAAGATTGGGCAGAACGCTCCAAATTGCATCCAACGAATGTATTGGTTCTTTGTTGGATCGCCTTCTGTACCACCAATTTCTGGTGAATAGTGAGCAACCATGTTGTTTGCGTATTTATTTAAATTAACAATTTCATTTCTAAGTGATTGTTCGTCTGATTTAACGTGGTGTCCACATTGAAGTGAACGAACATGTCCTCTAGAATCTAAATCGTCCTGAATAGCGCTTAAAACTGCGATTCTCTCATAAACTTCAGGGTCAAGGGTAAAACCAAGCGCAAATTGTCTGGAAATATCATAATATACGTAATTTCCCATAGATTCTGGTGAAATATCTCTATTTCCAGTTCTTAATTTATCTTTTTCACTTCTTTGTAACCACCATCCGTCTAGGCCTTGGCTATAGAACTTGAGAAGAGCGTTATTTCTGAATTCGATTTCTTCTTTATCAAAAACTGTACTTCCTTCTTGGAAAGGGTGTGGCTTATCAGCGATAACGACTTGGATATCACGTTTGTGACAAATACGAATAAAGTCTTCAATGTTAGCAAATAATGCCGGATTAATATTGTATTGCTTGTCTTTAAGCTCATCTGAGCACAAAACAAAGGTCTCTAAAGGAATGTTGCGAGACTCATATTTTTGAATAGTCTCAATAGCTTTCTTTTGTGTATAAGCATATTCCTTGGACGCGAATAAGCCAAAGTTTCTAAATCTAGGAAGTTTGTTCTTTCCTGTAAGAGAAATCATTTGTCTTCTGAGTTTGAGATGATCCTTTTCACAGAAAAGTAAGAATAAGTCTTTAACTTCATCTTCTACGACAAAGTTATCAGAATCTGGAGCATAACCACCTTCTGGAATAAGAACTCTAGGAGAATCCATTAACGGGAATACTTCAGGAGTTTTATTTGGTAGTGGGAGTTCACCAGTGTTTTTGATATCTTTATATTTATAAACAACTTTACCTTCCTTAACGATTTGTAAGGATTCAAGTGTTCCTTCCTCGCTAAAAATAATTTCAAAACCTTTATATAGAATTGAAACTAAACCACTATCTTGGTTAATTTCTAATTCTTCATTTGAGAGTTTTTTAGAAGCAATATACAAAGTATCTTGATTTGAGAAATGATCGTTAGGTGAATATTCAAATCTAAGAATATCGTTTTCAAGTGTATAGAACTTTAAGTGTTTAAATACCTTCTCCATAACGCTTATTCACCCTCCTCAATATTAATTTCAACTTTGTTAATTGCGCCGTCTTTAATGACTTCTTTAACTTTACCAACCTTAAGGTTACATCTCTTTGGATTCTTAATGGATTCAATTTCTCCAATGATGTTTCCGGTAACAGATGACTTTTCAAATGCTAAGTCACAGTTAGGCATCTTACAGTTAATTAATCTAATGTTATCAGCGTAACAGAATGGTTGATGTGACTCGATTGTGCAGTTAATAAAGGTCATAAATGAACTATACCAACCAATGTATTCACCTTTGATAACTGAATCTCTGACGACAACATCTCTACAATGCCAGAAAGCATCTTTGGTATCTAAACAAGATTTATTGATTCTAAGGTGAACATTGTATTGGAATGAATATTTTCCAGTGAGATTTAAGTTAGTAATTTCAAGGTCTTTTGTTTGGAAAAATGAGTAAAATCCAGCAACTTTTGTGTTTCTGATAACTAAATGGTTACATCTCCAGAAAGGTTCTTCACTGACAAATGAAGAGTCATCAATTGTTATTTCGTTGCACTCTCTAAAAACCTTAACAGCCTCAGATTCAACCTTCTTCATTCCGATGCCTCTACAGTACCAGAAAGGTGCTCTGGCGGTATTTGAGAACTTGCAGTTTCTAACATCACCGTTTACAACATGCCAGAAAGAATATCTAAGATCAAAGTTACAATTTCTAACTTCAATATTTCTAGATTCTTTCAAAGGTGACTCTCCATCTTTAGGGCCTGAAAATGTGCAATCTAAAACTTTTGCATATTTCAAATTATATAAAGAGCGTTCCTCATCAAAGGTTTGATTTTTGATTTCGTTTTTATTTCCCATTGCCCATATATTATACATAATAAAAACCTCTTTGCGCAAAGAAATACGCGAAGAGGTTTAAATTTATTTAATTTCTACTTGTGAGTTCCGTATGTATTATTGATACTTCTCCATGTAGTGAAATTAGTGTGACTTGTCGTGTACACTGACATATCGCTATAAGTAGAGTTGTTACACCAATACATACATAAGCCATATGCATTACCAGCACCTTTTTGGGCTGTGCTATAAGCGACTAACTGAGCATGAGCATTTAGAACTGCTGTTGTGTAGCTTGAATCGATTCTAAATGATGAGAATGCACTAGCGCTTGCAAGTTTATTGATGAAATCTTTTGCATCGAATAAACAGAAGTAATCGTAATCACTGTCAGCGAAGTGTTTAACGTTATTAATAATTGCATTGTTGAATGTAGATTTGTTTGACGACGTAAGCTTACTTTGTAATTGTGCGGCCATATTTTCCCATGCTGTCTTATATGCAGCAGCTTTAGATAAGTCTAAATATGATAAGGTTTGGTCACCGCTACTTGAGTTAACACCACCATTATCTGAGATGAATGAATCACAGATTGCTTTTAAGATGACAGGTGTTGTCTTCTTGGCGTATAAATCATCAATCCAGTTATCATAGTCCCAACCATAACCTGCTTCAGATTCTTCTGATGCAATCATGTAATTGAAGTATGATGAATTCATTTCAGCAATATCTTGAACTGCCATTAAACATGCGTCATAGCCAATCCATTCAAGTTTTTGACCTGACATTCCACAGTTAGATAATGCACCTGAAACTGCTGATTTAACTTCGTTATCAAGTAAGCTATCATCACTCTTCTTTTCATCATAACAGACACCGTGCATACCGCCACCGTGGTTCCAAAGAACTAGACCAGTACGTTCTGCTGGATAATTGTTAAGTCCATATTCAAGGAAGGATTGAAGGGTACTTGTTAAGCCCATTGAAGCGTATGTAAGTGACGCATCTTTAACTAAGGATTTATTCTCAACATGCCATCTTTCAAGTTTAGTTGAAGAAATACCATATGTTGATGCCCACGAAGATGCACCACCAGTTTCAATAACGATATTAACATCATCTGGTTGACCAGAGACTTTTAACATTTCTTGAATGTCTCCAGTTGCAAGGCTATTCTCAGATTCAAGGTCAGCACCACAGATGTAAATTAAGACTGTGTGATCGTCCTTTTGTTGTTCAACCACTGTGATGGTACAAGTTGCAGAAATTGTAGGAATATTCGTTAATTTTGCGGTAATTGTGGCAGTTTGTCCTGCTGTTGCAGTGGACTTAACTGAGACAAGACCATCGCTATTAACTGTTGCAACATTTGTATTGCTACTAGTCCATGTAAGTTGTTTATTTTGGTTAGCGTTACTTGGAACATAACTGACTGATAATTGTTTTGTTCCGCCAGTACCAACCTCAGCACTTGTTGAGCTCATAATGATGCTTGTTGGATCTGTTGGAGTTGGAGTTCCGGTAAGGACAGTAATTGATGAGCAATAACCTGCACCTGATGCTGTACGAGCTACTTTGAAGTAACTATAACCTGTTAAGTCGTAAACATCATTTGTACCAGTAATAACAGTACTAAATGAACCTGCAGTATTGCTGCCATAAACAGTAAGAGTATTGGATTCTCTATCATTAATTGTGATTGATTGAAGTTCTAAGTCTTCTGTTGATTGTAAGTAACCTGAAGAAGCTTTGAACTGCATTTTGCTTGAGTAGTTAGCACAATTATAGGCTTGGAATTTAATTCCGCTACTAGCTGTATAAATTGTTGAACCAGTTTGATATGTGGTTGGTAAATCAGTATAAGTAATGCTAAACGATTCTTCACCACCGCTTGCTGTAACTGTAACAACACATTGGGCAGTCTTATTTCCATCAGCCGTTTTAACAGTGATTGTTGCACTACCGGCAGCAACACCAGTGACAACACCTGAACTACTGACAGTTGCGATTGAAGTATCACTTGAAGTCCATGTAATGTTCTTATTTGTGGCGTTAGCTGGGTTGACTGTCGCAACTAATGTTACAGTCTTTCCAACTTTGACTGATGCTGAATTTGTATCTACAGATACACTTGTAACTGCAATAGGTGTAACTGTTATGCTTCTAGTTGCTGAAACAGTTCCGCTTTCAGCTTCCGCAGTTGCAGTAATTGTTGCGCTTCCTTGTGCGACACCAGTAACTAAACCAGTATTACTTACGGTTGCTACACTTGTATTACTTGAACTGAATGTAACATTTTTAACATTTGTATCGGAAGGAATATAAGTAACCTCTAGTTGAGACGTTCCTCCGATTGAAAATGAATTGGTTCCACTTAATGAAATAGAAGTTGGATAGACTCTAGTAGCTGCTTGTCCTCCACCAACAGTGACAGTTACTCCACTAAAGCTTGATGTGCCAGAAATAGTACAATAAACGTCTGATTCTGGATCTGTTGGAGTTAATGTAATTTCGTTACCACTATATGATATTGATGCGTTTGTCCATGTTGAAGATGTAAATCCGGAGACACCTTTATCACTTGTACCATGAATAACAATTTGACTAATTGAATTTCCGCCAGCAGAAATTGTAAATCTTTGTGAAGTATAAACACGTGTATGAGGAGTTGTTCCAGATGCAACGTAGTTGTTAGCATTTGTTGAGGAACTGCTCTTATCAATAGTTACAGTGACTGGAGAATTAGTAAAGATAACTGAACTCGTGCTACTTGAACTAACTTGTGAAGAGGAAGTAGCATCAATTTGATAATCTGTAGTAGTTGGTTTTGCGTTAACTGTAATTACACATGAACCATATGTATTACTTCCATCAACGGCAGTTGCAGTAATTGTTGCTGAACCAACAGCAATTGCTGTAACTAGACCATTTTCATCAACGGAAGCTACGTCAGCATTGTTGGATGCCCAGTTAACAACACTATTTGTAGCGTTAGTTGGATTAACTGTTGCCTCTAGTTGCAATGTATCTTCTACAGTTAACAAAGCAGTTGTTTCGTTTAAAGTAATTGTTTGGACTGGAATTGCATTAACAGTAATTGAAATGTTGTAGTACATATTTTCATCTTCAACAGAAAAGACTTTTAATGTCCATGTGCCCGCTGTACCAAGAACATTTTCAATGTCGTATGTAATTCCTTTTGGATTTAATAATTTAAGAGCAATACCATAGTTAGCAAATTCACTATAAGCAATATCTGATGTAGATGATCCGTTGGAATATTCTAGAGTTGCTTTTAAGTTACCTTCAAGGTGCTCATTCAAAACAGTTGCTGTATTAAATGTTGTTATAGTCATTGATGCCGCAACATCGGTTACCCAAACATATTCACCAACATTTAAAGTAATCTCAACTGGGATATAATTACCATAATTAACAGTTAATGTATAAGCACCAATTTCTGGGAATTTTTCTGAAGAATTTACTGGATTTCCCGATGAATTTGTAATTTGGTAAGTATATTCATTTGATGTTAATGGTCTTGTTGTACCATCAGACATAACCTTGGCAGCAGATAACGCATTTTCATTATCAAAAATTGAATTTGTTGTATATTCATTCTTGTTTGCGTCATCGGCTGTAAAACCTGTCTCATAAACATCTGGATTATATGGAGCATCAGGATCAACAGTTGTGTTGTAGTTTAAATCTAATCCACATAAATAAGCACGTTTTGATGTTGTTTCAATTTCTAGTGAAGTTAATGTTCCGTTTACTGAAACTGATCCACCAGCACTTGGTGTAATTTCAGTGTAACTAGTAGAACCATTTACATAAACTCTAAATTTGCCACTATCGGTGCTATATTGGGCAGTAGAAATGTCTACAGTCGTAATTTCATTTTGGACTGAACTAGAACTGAAGTTAATTGTAAGAGAACCGGCAGCTTTACTTGAACCAAACTTAAGTCCGCTTGCGCCTTCATAAATCTTACTTCCGCTACTAAATGATGAAATATAAGAATCACCTGAAGTTACTTGTGCCTTAATAGATGAAGAGGAGCTACTAATATCAGAACTGCTATCTGATCCAGCGGCATTAAACGTAATTGCATAAGAACCTACAGATTGTTGTGGCTCTGCATCTGTGTTTGTTTGACAAGTAAACTCGATAGTTGCAGATGTTAAATCAACATAACCAGATTCAGCTTTAAATTCGATGTAATATGGGTGCGAACCTACTTCAATATTATTACCGGAAACAACATTAAAGTATTCGCCCCAAGAGGAAGAAATATATGAAATTCTTGCCTTGAGTGTGCCTGTTCCACTATAAACGGCATTGATTGTATCAATAGAGTGGATTAAATCCTTATTAACTATTGTGCCACCGTTATTGATACGTGTGTGTTTGCCACTACTTGAACTAACATTTGTGTATGTCAATGTGACATTACTACCACGAAGCGTTTTTTGAACATGATCACCTTGTGTTGAAATTGCATTAGATGAATCTAAAACAAGTCTATAATCTGAATTTGCTTTAGCACCAAAGAATGGTGAAGCTTTGAAATTTACGCTAGAAAAAATTAAGGCAAAAGCCAAAATACTTGCGAATAAGATTGCTAACGAACCAAAAATCTTATTCTTTCTCTTTTTTGAAATATCCATATTAACAACTACCTACCGACTATCTGGATGATTTTCTTTTACTAATATATATGTGTGCTCCTATTGCTGCAACGCCTACTAATGTGAGGATTACTAAAACAATAATTGAGTTATTTTTCTCGAGAATTATTGGGGAATTTAATAAATTTACTCTTTGTGAAAGTTGATTATTTGAATTAAATGATTCACCATTTGCGCTTGCCCATGCAGAAAGTCTAGCAAACTCAGAGGCATATGCGGAATTGCCAACAAATAAACTTCTTTGGTGTGTATTTAAATTATTAAACGCTGATTTAGCAGTCGAATAATAATGATGAGTATTATCTTTACAATATCCAAGGTTTTGAGTGTAATCCATGTGCATATAGTTTTCGATAAATGATTCAAGACCAAGACAGTCTTCAGTTGAAGAAATATCAGTTGTATCTAAACAATTTAAAACAAGTGATTGAATATTAATTCTCACGCTACTTGATGCGGTAGAAATAACAAGTGATTTTGTTGGTGTTGCAAGAGTTAATAAATCAAAAGTTGTATAATTGGTGCTTTGAACATTTAAGTTTTGACCACCAACACTCAAATTTCCTTTACGATTATCAGAGTATGCCTTAGCTGTGACAACGACAGAAACAATATTTGCATCTGTTTCAATTCTTAATTGACCACCACCACTACCTGTGCCAAGGCGTAAAGAATTATCTTCATAATATGTATATTCAACATTTGTTACTGTCGCAGAAAAACCTGCTGAAACGGTAGCGACTTGAGACGACCAAGTAATTGTGCCTTGCGATGAGATTTCTTCCAAAACAGTTCGCTCTGGGCTAACAGTAATTGTGTAAGATGTTGTTTTGGTTGTTCCACTATAAGTATAACTTACAGTTACTATTTGATTACCAGCAGAATTCATGTTATATCCACTAAATGTAGCAGAAGATGTTACATCACTAGTTGATGAATCACTATAAGTGGCTGTAACGGTTCCTCCAAAACTAAAACTATCTCCAAGTGTAAATGAAGTTGTTTGTCCACTTACCGAAATGCTTGAAAGTGTCTTTGGAACTGCTGTAACTGTAATCGCTTGAGTGCAAGTTTTTCCACCATAACTAATTGTTACAGATGTATTTGAAACAGTTAAGGCTGTTGAAGTTGAAGGTGAAAAACTGAATTCAGAAGTATGATCATCATAACTATAAGTATCATTTGTGTTATCAGAATAGTTTCTCCTAATCACCAATCCAGTTGGATCAAAATATTGTCCAACATTATATGATGTCTTTGTTGGGGCTGTTTTAACTGAAATTGATGACAAAGACTTTTGAGAAGCAGAACCATATTCGATTGTAATTGAGGTTATTGCATTACCACTTGAAGAGCCTTTAATTCGAATAAATGTATATCCCGCATTCGTTGACAATGAATTTGTTCCACTAATTGTTCCGATTGAAGTTCCGCCAGAATTGCCACTAAAGGCGGAATTACTACCATAAACTTCAACACTTTTCCCGCTTGTCATTACTGCAGAAACGCCTGTAATTGTTCCGCCAGATACTGTTGAATATAAGAAACCATTAGAGTTCCATTGTAAGCCATTTGAGGTACCATTAGTACCCATTGAATGAATCGTATATGAAGCACCGCTTGAACCACTAATTGAAAAGTCTGTAACCCAACTGTTAGTGGCTGTTCCGCCTAAATAGCTAGATGTTGCAGAATTATCAATTACATCTTGGGATGAGCCTCCTGAACCTCCGGAAGAAGTAACAGTAATTGTTTGACTTGTTGTCTTGCCGCCATAAGTAATTGAAACTGATTTATTTGATGTTGTTAATGCAGTAGAAGTTGAAGGAGTGAATGAAAATTCTGAAGTATGATTTGCATAAGTAAATGTGTCATTTAAAGATGTATCAGAATAGATTCTATTAATAACTAAACCCGTTGGATCAAAATATTCTCCAGCAGTATAGGTTGTTTTATTAGGTGCTGTTTGGACAGAGATTGAAGTGAGATATGGAGAGCTAGATGGCGACAATTGCCCATTTACAACTGTACCAGATGATGTGTCTTCTGAATTTGTTCCACTATAGGTTCCACCCCAAATTAGATCAACCCAAGAAGGATGATCAACAAAAGGATTTCTATTTCCTTGACTCGTTTTAGTTTGCACATTTTCATTTCTATCAATTTCAAATTGCGAAACAGGATCATCTTTGTGCCATTTAAGCAATAAATTCAAATAATTTTGAACAAAACCATTATTTCCGCTGGATGAAAAAACTTTCGAACCATCTCCATCAGTCCATGTGGTAACTGCACCGTTGTTTGCGCCACCTTTTTTATATGCAGCAGCTGCATAGAAATATATTCTTGCAATATCTCCTTTTCGGTCTTCAAAAGGTTCAAAAACTGTTCCACTTACATAAGATGTATTAGATGAGGTTCCTAGTTTATTTCCGACTGGGTCATTTGCCATTTTATACATTGTTGTGCTGTTTGTTAAACCATAAGGATAATTGCTTCTCATTCCATTGGCTTTCGCATCAGAAGGCAAAACAATGAACAAATCAGAACCTTGTTTTGTTGGATTTGAGCTACCAGAATGTCCCCACCATGATTTCGGAATCACGTGCTCACGGTTGTAGCCATCTCCAACAGAGCTGTAACTACTTGCAAAATTTGAACCAGGTGTATAAGAAGTATTATCTGAATAAATATCACGAATTTTTCCATCACTTCTAACATCTGTTTTTGTATAAGCGGTTTTTAATCCATCATAGCCAATATCAGTAATTTTATTATTAGCTGATGTTGAGTCATAACCAACAACATTTGCAATGCTTGAAAGCAAAGCAGATCCAGAACCATTAACATTAGAATAATAAGTAACTAAGTTTGTAGCAGCATTAACTGGCTCAACATTTTTTGAGGTATTAATATTAATAAAAACACCTAACCCCATAGCTAAACCAACTAACATAAGTGGTAGGTGTCTAATAAATCTTCTTTTTGTGGTCATAATAACAGCCCCCGCGACATAACTACTGCGCCTCGTTAGATTATGACTAACGAAGAGATAATTATATTATATTTTGCGAGCGCGTGTAAGAGCAAAATTATTAATCATGTCAATATTATTGGTGAGAGATATATTTTTTGAGTAAATATTGACTAGAAATAATGAATAATTTTCAACAAAAAACCCAGGAATTCCTGAGTTATTTTGTGTTTTTGCTTAATTTAGAATTAGAAATCAGTAGGAAGAATAACAGCAGAGCCACCGCTCCAACTTATTTCCATACGTACTATCACATATTCCACTTCATAAATCTTTAATTCGATGCCCGGATATGAAGTGCCGCTATATAAAGTATATGAACCATTCGAATCACTTCCTGCTTCTGGAGAATCATCAAAAGTATATAAATCAATGCTTGCACCTGTAGTCTTATTATAGAAACGATAATCCCAATAAGAATAGGAGGAATTATATTTAACAATAAAGCCAATAGTAGCATCTCCTAAATCAAACACTTTTGCATGACAGTATTTGCAAAGACCGTTTTCATCTAAATTATGGCCAATTACACTATGTTCATATGTTGTG
>JAFXWB010000068.1 GCA_017534425.1 Bacilli bacterium | reverse complement strand
GTATTAATTGCTGTTGGAATACCAAATATCACTACGCAATATAAGATATATGATCTAGCGTAACTAGAAGTTTCAGGAGATTTGTTTCCTGATAATAAATTAGATAAAGGGTTACTAAAAATAAAAATGCATAAACAATAAATTAACGTTGTAATTAAACAAGCATAAAAAGCAAAGCGAGATGCATTTTTAGCTCTCCATGGATTATTTTTTCCAAGAGAACGAGATATAACACTAGAGGCACCTATTCCAAATAAATTTGATATAGCGCTTAATATCATATATACAGGCATACAAATGGTTACGCCAGCTACTAAAGCGTTCCCTAATGCCTTATCCGCCATATTATTCGCTGCTAATCCAATAAAGAATGTATCGGTAATATTATAGATAACAAGAATAAGCTGACCGATAATAGAAGGGATAGCTAAACTTAAAATCGCCTGGAGTACAGGTTTATTTTCAAACAAATCTTTCTTTTTTAAATCTAAATTATTAGTCATAACAGTAAATTGGAAAAAACTTTCTTATTTGAATTTAGTCCAAAAAACAAGAAAAAATAAATAAGAAAAACTTTCAATACTATAAAAAAAGTTTATAATTACATGTATGGATGCAAAATTATTAACTCTCATCGAATTAAGCAAAGTAAATTCATTTACTAAAGCCGCAAAAGAACTAAATTTGACTCAACCTGCTGTTAGTCAACATGTCAAACAATTAGAAGAGGAATTTGATGCTAAATTATTTATTCGCTCAAACAATAATATTTTCCTAACAAAAGAAGGGGAAATTGTGCTTAAATACGCTTTGCGTATTCAATCTCTTTATAGCGACATGAATCGCAAACTAAAAGATTACAAGAAATGTGCTAATAATTTGACAGTTGGTATTACCCATACTTCCGAGAGTAACATCGCTCCAGAAATCATGGCAAAATATTCAGAAAGAAATAGTGGATCACATATAAGAATTATTTCTGACTCCATAAAAAATCTTTATGAGAAATTGAGCCTTTATCAGATTGATTTAGCAATAATTGAAGGAAAGATTACTAATAAAAAATTCTCCTCTATTTTGCTTGGTACCGATTCTTTGGTAGCGGTTGTTTCTTTAGATAATCCTCTTGCTAATAAAAAAGTAGTAACTATTAACGATTTAAAAAAAGAAAATCTTATTTTAAGAAATCTTGAAAGTGGCACCTCAACTCTTTTCGTTAATGAATTGGCAAAAATGGATGAAGATATTAATAATTTCCATTTATCTCTAGAAATGGATAATGTAGCTTCTATTAAAATGCTTGTGAGAAAAAATCTTGGAATTTCTATTTTGCCAAAGAGTGCTTGTTCTAGAGAAATAAAAGAAAACAAATTAGTGGGGCTCCCTATTGAAAATTTAGATTTGATAAGAGAAACAAACCTCGTGTTTATTGATAATAATATTGATAGAAATATTTTAGAAGACATAGTCTCTATTTATAGAGAATCAATATAATTCGCATAAACTATATTTATTGCGGGCATTTTTGTTTATTTTTAGTCTAATACACACTTTTATTAATTAAGGTTGGTGGATGGGAAGCAAGAAAATGTCATTTTTCGATAGTTCGATTGCTAAAGGGATGTTAAAAGACATGAAGGAACATCCATTTCATTTTCCAGAAGCTTAGGACTCACTTTTCTAAAAGAAGAGATTTGCATTATACTTTTATAGGGGCTTAGGAAGGCTCTTGAAAGCAATAACATGGTTAAATTGCTTAAATAGTATCTACTGGATAGGCATTTTTCCTGTTAGGTTTTTCAAAAAGTAGGCATTTTTCCTGTTAGCCAAACCCATACGACAATAATTGAACATCTGAATAAGGTGTTCTTTTTTATTAAAATATTATTATAATATTCGTAATGAAACTCTTAGATTTAAAACAAATCCATAAAGGTAAATTTCTATCATATTATGTTGCCTCATTTTTGAATAAAGATGGTGACGTAAAAGAATATGAATTTATTTCAAGAGACTCAACTTTAACCAAAGAAAAATTTGGAAATAACGTTCCTGCTGGAGTTGGGTTAGTAGCATTAAATAAAACTCGCGATAAAGTCTTACTCCAAGCTGAATTTAGACTTGCTACAAATCACTTTGTTTATAACTTTCCAGCAGGGTTAATTGACAAAGGTGAAACGGTGGAAGAGGCTGCTAAACGAGAGTTAAAAGAAGAGACTGGCTTAGACCTCATTGAAATTAAAGATGTCTTGCCTCCTTCATATGCTTCTCAAGGTACAAGTGATGAACTTATGCAGCTTGTAATTTGTACCTGTGAAGGCGAGATAAAAGAATCCATTTTTGCCGACGAAGAAATCATCGCTAAATGGTACACTAAGGAAGAAGTTAAAAATTTATTTTTAGAAAAAGCATTTATGTCCGTTAGAACTCAAATGTTTTTATACATGTGGATGAATGAAAAATGAGATTAAAAGTTAACTCTGTAAACTCAAATGAATATCCTGAAGGTTTAACAATTCAAGGACTTTTAGACTACCACAATGTTGAGGCAGTTCCGTGGTTGGTGGTGTCTGTAAATGGCACATTTATAAAGCGTGAAAAGTTTAAAGAACACGTTTTAAATGACGGTGATGTTATTGAAGAAATTTATGTTCGAGGTGGTGGATAATGAGCCGTTATTCAAGAGTTTTAGAATTATCGACTTTTAGCGAGGAAAAACTTGCTATTTTAAAGTCAAAAAATGTTTTAATTATTGGTGCTGGTGGAGTATGCCAAACGGTCGCAACTTATCTTGTTACTAATGGTGTTGAAAATCTCACAATTTGCGATTTTGATAACGCAGAAATTTCCAATCTAAATCGTCAAATTTTATTAACGGAAAAACACATTGGAGAAGCTAAGGCAGACATTGTTAAAAAGCAACTTCAAAAACGCAACGGAGAAGCAAAAATTAAATCTTTGTATACAAAGATTGATAAAAACAATATTGATCATGTAATTTTAGGTTTTGATGTAGTCGTTGATGCAGTCGATAATTGGCCGACAAAATTAGTTATTTCAGAAGCCTGCAAAAAAGCAAAAATTTTATCACTTCATATTGGTGTTGATGGAGAAAGCGGACAATTCTGTCTGTTTAAAAATAAATCACTTTCTGATATTGTGGATCAAGGCGTTTTGGATGAACCTCGTGATGGTGTTTTAGGACCAATGGTTGGCGCTGTTTCTTCTCTCGCTACGCTTCACTTAATTCGTTATTTAGTAGGAGACCACAATTTTATTGATACTCTCTACTTCTACAAAGCAAAGACTAATGAAATAGTCAAAGTAGACTTATAAAAAAACATTGAAAATGTGTAATTAGGCACTCGAAAGAGTGCTTTTTTATTTTCTTTTTACTCACTATCGTGTATGATTATGTCTTACGTAAATTAGTATTGATTCATACTTTTTAAGTATAATTTCAAAATAAAATAAATATTTTACTTGTTAAATCTTTATTTTTTTGCGATATTAATTATGGAAAGAAGGACAAAAATAGAATGAGAAAAGTAACATTTGTCTTAGCTCTAAGTGCCGTATGTGCTTCTATTTTGTCTGGTTGTAAATCAAAAACTAAATATAAAACCCCGATAACTCCATTTGATAAAGTTAGTGTTGCTTTAAGTGGCGTTGAAAAGAGTTTTGCCAATTATAAAATAGATGAACGTGATAACGTCTCTTCAAAGAAGAGTCGTTCCGGAAAACGTGTTGCCCAAAGCGACTCATCAGGAGCATTAACTGAAATTGCTAAGTTATATCAAAGTTACGATAGTCTTGGAGATAAAGTTGATGAATTAGATTTAACTAAACCTCCGATGGTCCAATTTAGTTCATTAAAAAGATTCTTTGAGTCTGTGGGCCAAGGTTATTCATTTGGGACCAAATTTACTGATTCTATTGTTGGTGTTGTTTATTTTGATCCAACAACCGGAGATAAAAAGAGCGAAGAATTAACATATAAATATGACTATAATTTCACCGCTTCATTATGTCTTGACATTAATGAAAATGATGTAATAACTGGTGATATTGCTTTTAAGATTGACTTACATCAAGGTAACGATATTACTTTACAAACAAACTGGTACACAACATTTTCGCTTGATTACGAAATGTCAAAAGAATCACCAACATATACTTTGTCAATTTTTACAGAAATCCTAGAAACTGATTTAGCATATCTTGACTACGGAAACACCTATCAATACGACTTTATTGATATGAAATCTTCTCGAGTCAATGAATGGAGAAAATTCTGTTACGAAGTAAATAAACGCATGGTGAAGGATGAAACCCATCAAAGATTCTTAGATTATGTGGCTGAACCAGATTTCAAAGGACAAATTGGTTCTTCTAAATGGTACAAGAATGCTGATTTAAGAAAAATTAGCCATCCAAATACCTCTAGAACAAATTCATTCATTTCAGCATTATTTGATAAGTTTGGTCTTAATTCGACAGATATAAATAGTGCTTCTTTTACCAGTAAAGGTGGAATTAATAACGAAACAATTCGAAAAGTTTATAACGAATTCACGAGCAAGTTTGGACAAGACGCTATTTATAGCGCAATTACGGGTAACGAAGGACACAAACAACAAAAAGTTAAATCCTCAATGAAAGTTATGGATGAAGACTTTAAAGAACTAGAAGGTCGTTTAACATTAAGCAAAGATACAACTTTTAGAGAGCTCTTTAATGGTGAGAACGGAAATTATTCTATCTGGTATTTTGATGACAATTCAGATGCTTTAGAGCAAGCAGAGAATTTGAATAATCTTGAATTCCGTTTCTCAATTCCTTATGGTTCAAATAACGAAAGAGTTACCTATGGTAATACATATTTAGACACTGAAATCTCTACTTTATTTGAGGATTTGGGTGCTAAAAAATATGATGAACGTCTTACTTATTCTCTTTTAGAGATTAATGATAACTTGGCTGGTTTAAATATCATTATCCCTGTTATTATTGATTCTGAACTAAAAGAAGAGATTGATTTGTATTTTATGGGAATTTTCCCATATCAAATTACTGAGCTCGGATTCCCAGAGTATAGTGGTACTAACTGCTTGTATTCTTACAAGGATGACATTCAGGCATTCGTTGATATCACAGGAACAAATCAAACTGAACTTCTTGCGTTTGAATCTACTCTTGAACAAGCTGGTTCAGGTTGGAAGAAAGAAGAAACAACAAATAGCGTTCATTATCGTAAATTTGTAAGTCCAACTCTTTATGAAATGGAAATTATTTCGAACGATATTTCTTCAGGAAATGTTCGTATTGTTTACAATAAAGTTGATTGGCCAAAAAATTCAATCAAATCCACATCAAATAAAATATTTGATTTTGATTTCCCTAATACTGAAAATGGATATTTTGAAATTGATAGCAAAAAACCTGGCACAATTACTTTGAAAAACTTCTCAACTACTGAGCAAGAAGCTTTTACAAACTACTTGTTAGGTCTTGGAGAAATGGCAAATATTAGAAACAATACATTGTATATTTTGAAGAATCATAATATTCATCAATTCGGTTTTGCAATTACCGAAGGTGATATGATTTTAGACTATGCATATAAGCCACAACTTGATGTCGCTGAGTGCGAAATAATTATTGAAAAAGATGGTGTTGGATTACTTCAATTTAATATAGACTCAGAATTAACTGGCTATTTCCGTAAAGATTTATTTGGTCCAGGAGTTTACAAAGTAAAGAAACACAATCTTATAGATGGTTCAATTGTTGATTTATCGATTAGCGGAGCCTCTTTAGACTCTTACAAAGATAACGTTTCCTACAATGAAGAAACTAAAGAACTTACAGTTATCAATCAAACCCATCTTGATTTTGGAATGGCGTTTGATGAACTTGCTCAGATTGAACTTTTTGAATTAACTGATTAATTATATTAATGAAGGTGCAAAATATGTTGTTAAAAAGATTCCTTAAATATGTAAAAATCGACACCCAATCAAATGATTTTTCCCCAACTTCTCCATCAACTGAGAAACAATGGGATTTGCTAAATTTACTTAAAAGTGAATTAGACAAATTGGGTGTTCAAAACGAATTAACTAAAAACGGAAGGCTTTACGCCTTTGTTCAAGGAGATGAAGCTCTTGATGCTATCGGAGTTTGTGCTCACGTTGATACAGCCCCAGACTTTTCTGGCACCAAAGTTAACCCACAAATTGTTGAAAATTATAACGGTAAGAGAATTCATCTTGGCGAAAGTGGAAGAATCCTAGATCCAAAAGAATATGACGTTCTTAACTCATTAAAGGGTAAAACCCTTATTACCACTGATGGAACCACACTTTTAGGCGCCGATGACAAAGCCGGTGTTTCAATCATCATGGAAGTTCTTGAAGCTGTTTTAAAGCTAAAAGAAGATGAACGTAGACCAATGTATATTCTTTTCACACCTGATGAAGAAGTTGGACGTGGTGCTGAAGAATTTGACACAGAAAAATTTAAAGCAAAATTTGCTTATACTTTTGATGGAAGTTACCCGAATATTATAAATATTGAAACTTTCAATGCTAAAGCCGCAGAAGTTAAGGTTATTGGAAAGACAATCCATCCTGGTTCTGCAAAAGGTATTATGGTTAATGCTGGTTCAATTCTTGCTGATTTTATCACAAAACTTCCAAGCGAAATGGTTCCAGAAAAAACGGAAGGTTATGAAGGCTTTAACCACTTAACCGACATGCAAGGAAATTGTGAGTTAGCAGTTGCACATTTTATTCTTAGAAACCACAACAAAGCGATTTTAACAAAGCAAGTTCAACAGTTTAATGAAATTACATTGAATCTTCGTAGAAAATATCCGAATGCTAAAATTGAGCTAAAGATTAAAGATCAATATCGAAATATGATTGAAATTATCGATAAACAACCAGAGTGCAAAAACTTTATTGAAGGTGTCTTTAAAAAGTTAGATATTGAACCTCAATATGAACCAGTTCGTGGCGGAACCGATGGTGCAACTTTTTCATTCAAAGGCTGCCCAACACCTAACTTAGGAACAGGTTCTTACAACCATCATGGTCCTTATGAATTTGCAGTTTTAGAGGAAATGGAACAACTTGTAAGACTTGGTGTTGAAATCTTCAAAAAATAATAAAAAATATAGGAAATCCTGGGAAATTTGCAAAAATTCCCGGGTTTTTCATATGTTTTTGCTTTCTAAATTAAACTATGTTTCTTACCGAAAGAAATTGCAAATATGTGTGTTATATATAATACTAGTATTACTCAATGTTATTGGAGGTTTAAAAAATGGAAGAACACAAATATCGTTGCGCAATCTGTGGCCAAATCGTCACACCACTTCCTGATGGTAGCTGCCCAATTTGCGGTGCTCCAAAAGAAATGCTCAAACCTTACATTGATAAAGACGAAGAGCAATAAAAACAATGATTACTCTATTTAAAAATGCCCGAATTTTAACCATGAAATCTTCGGAGATTTTTTCTGGGGAACTTGCGGTTAAAGACAATAAAATTTTTTATGTTGGCGAGCATTATGATGGCGAAGTTCCAGATCATGTAATTGATTGTGAACAAAACCTACTTATGCCAGGTTTTAAAAATGCCCATGCTCATACTGCAATGGTTTTTGCCCGTTCTTGTGCCGACGACCTTCCATTACATGATTGGTTGTACAAAACGATCTTTCCTATGGAAGAAAAGTTTGAAGATGGTGATATTTATAACTTAACCAAACTCGGAATTCTAGAATATTTAACCTCTGGTATTACAGCTGCTTTTGATATGTACTTTAGAGTTCCTGAAATCGTTAAGGCGAGCGAAGAACTTGGTTTTAGAAGTGTGTGTCTTGCCACATCTTCAGCAGAGCCAATTTCTTTATTAAAAGAAAGATTTGAAACTTTAAATAAACCTGATGCATTATGTTCTTATGTTCTTGGAATTCACGCTGAATACACAACTGAAGAAGAAAGAATTAAAGACGTTATAAAACTTGCTCACGAGTTAAAAGCTCCAATCTTTTTGCACATTGGTGAAACCGAAGCAGAAGTTAAAGGATGTGTAGAAAGACACGGAAAAACCCCAGTTAAATACTTAGATTCCTTAGGATTTTTTGATTATGGTGGCGGTGGATTCCATTGTAATTTCTTCACAGATGAAGAAGTTGAAATCTTTAAAAAACACAACTGTTACATAGTAACTTGTCCATGTTCAAATCTTAAACTTGCTTCTGGAATTGCTCCTCTTTATAAATACCAAAAAGCAGGACTTACAATTGCTATTGGTACTGATGGAGCAGGATCAAACAATTCACTAGATATGTTTAAAGAAATGTATCTTGTTTCAGCACTTCAAAAGGTGACAAATCATGATCCGTCAGTTATGGATGGGTTTGATGTTTTAAAGATGGCTACAGTAAATGGAGCTAAAGCATTAGGATTAAATGATTCCGATGTCTTAGATGTTGGCAAAAATGCTGATATTATTATGATTGATTTAAAGAATCCTGCTATGCAGCCAATTAATAATATCGCTAAAAATATTGTTTATTCTGGTTCAAAAGATTGTGTCAAAATGACAATGATTAATGGTAAAGTTTTATACTATAATCACGAATTCTTTGTTGACCAAGATGTTAATGAAATTATTGAAAAAGCAAACGAAATTACGAAGAGATTAAAAACATGAAAAAAGATAAATTATTTTTAATACTTGGCATTGTTTCAGTGTCAATTGGTGGTGCTATGTTTATTGCAGGTGCTATTCTTACTTTAATGGGAAATGCAAAATTAGGTGATTTAATTATGGGTCTTTCGTCATTATTTGGAGCCGCTGCATTAGTTTTCATGATTCTTAGATTATCTATGATGGCGAAAAACCCTGAAGCTTACCCTGAATATAAACCACAAGAACCAAAAGTTATTGTTAAAGTCGTAGACGTTAAGGAAGTTCAAAAAAGTAAAGAACAAGAACTCTATGAACAATATGAAGATTTATATAATCGAAACTTAATTACAAAAGAAGAACTTGACGCTAAACGTAAAGATTTATTAGGAAAATAAAAACCCACATTTGTTGGTTTCTTTTTTTAGAAATTAAATGTAACTTTTGGAAGAGCGTAGTCCAAGAAGGAATTTAAGATGCCTTCGTAGATTTTATCAGCAGAATCGTGATTCCATCCAACGTATGAGCCACGTCTACTAACATCATCTTCAGTAAGCTGCTTTCCTTTAATAACAGTATTTGTATATGGAAGATTTGCAACTCTTTCAGCAGTGTAATAAGAATCAGACACGATTAGGTCAGAGCCGACTGAATCATTATATATGACCGCGCCTGATGCGTATTGCCCGTTTTCAATATAAGAGAAGAATGGGAACACCCCTGAACCAAATCCATATGGATTATTATTATCGCCATTTCTATCTATTTCTGATAAACCAAACTCGTCTTTTGCAGCAAGATATGTTGAACTATAATCTTCATCACTTTTAGCTCTCCAATAAGGATGGCAATCAAGGACATAGATTTTGTTTTCCATTTTATGATTTTTTACATAAGAATGTAAGAGACCCGGATTGAGTGCGGTGCAATCCCCACATTCTGTTCTTTCAAAATAGATGACAGCGCTTTTTTCAGCGCTTTTAATAGTATAATAATCATCCTTTGTTATAAGATAACAACCCGGCAATTTAACAGTTTCATTCATGTATTGAGAAAATTTCTTATCATCATACATAATATTTTGATCATTTGAAGTATTAAGGGTTGTTTTTAATTTCCCTTGTTCAAAAATCGCAAAAGTTGTTGAACTTTTAGTCAACATTGTTAAATCATATTTAATAGCAATATCAGAATTTTCAAAATTTGAAAAATCCATTTGATAACAAATAACTTTATTTTTAGTAATATAACTATTTAAAACTTGTTGGAAATCATTCCAGCAAGTACATGTTGTGCTATTTACGACTAACAAAAAACTTTCTTTATCATCTTTTGTTAATTTTTCTAAGTCACTTATGCTTGATAAATTTTTGTATGTAGTCGCATGAACATCGCCAAAATCAAGTTGAATTCTGTTATCTTGAACTTCTTTCTTTTTACACCCACTTAAAACAGTAGAACTAACTACTAAAAATGGGAGCAAAATTTTAACTAGTTTTTTCATCGCAAATTATTATACTTTTTTTAACTATTTTTCTCAACACGAAAAATTTAAGAATATAGAGGGGGAAATCATAGATTACCCCCTAGATATTAGCGCATAAAATTATTCAAAAAAAGTATTGCAAAACTAGGGGTATTTTTTTATTATTTTTGCGACTTAATATTTTGTTAAGTGTAATTCGCATATTTATTGTTATGGTTATGGAGGGTACTTATGGCATCCAATGAAGTAATTATCTCTTTAAATAATGTCGTGAAGTCATTCGGTGACTTTTTTGCCGTTGACCATTTCACATTAGACATTAAAAAAGGACAGTTTGTTACAATTTTAGGTCCTTCTGGCTGTGGTAAAACCACAACCTTACGTATGATTGGTGGTTTTGAACTTCCAACAGACGGAACAATTCTTTTAAATGGGGAAGATATTACAAAACTTCCGCCTTACAAAAGACCAATTAATACAGTATTCCAACGCTATGCGTTGTTCCCACATTTAGACGTTTATGATAACGTTGCATTTGGTCTTAAATTTAAAAAGATTCCTTACGAAGCGACCGATAAAAAAGGTAACAAAGTAACGAAATTTAGAAAATACACAGCAAAAGAAATTGATGAAATGGTCATCAGAGCTTTAAGAGTTGTTGATCTTGAAGAACTAGAAGATCGTGATATCACGACCCTTTCTGGTGGTCAACAACAACGTGTTGCTATTGCAAGATGTATTATTAACAAACCTGAAATTCTTCTTCTCGACGAACCTTTAGGCGCATTAGACCTTAAGATGAGAAAAGATATGCAGATTGAATTAAAGGCAATGCACAAGAAACTTGGCATTACTTTCATCTATGTTACACACGATCAAGAAGAAGCTTTGACTATGTCAGATGTCATCGTTGTTATGAATCATGGTGTTGTTCAACAAGTTGGAACACCTGAACAAATTTACAATGAACCGGCAAATGTCTTTGTCGCAGACTTTATTGGAGAATCCAATCTGCTCAATGGCGTTATGACAAAAGAAAAAGTCGTTAAGATGCTTGGTCATGAATTCAAATGTTTAGATGACTTCCCAATTAATGAACGTGTTGACGTCGTTGTTAGACCTGAAGACGTAAAGATTCGTTTCAAAGGTGAAGGCGATGTTGATGGTGTTGTTACATCAAAAGTCTTTAAAGGCGTTCATTATGAATACTTGATTCAAATTGGCAAGAATGAAATTCTTGCGAAATCAACAAAAGACATTGCTGATTCAGAAGTAGGTCTTTCTATTTCGCCAGACGGAATTCACGTTATGAAGAAACCAAATCTTCAAAATTTATATTCTAACTGCGAAGTTCAAAAAGACAATTCTGTCGAACTTTCAACAGGTTATGTTGATGTCGATTTAACTCAACTTCTTAAAGGAAGTGAAATGGACGAAGATGGTTATCTTTGTCTAAAAGACAAAAAATATGATTTAACAGGTGCAAAACTTACACTTGAAATCGATAAAGCAAAAGTTCAAATTTCCGACGATACTGAAGCTGGCCAAATTCAAGGTATCGTTAGTGAATCTATCTATGAAGGTGATCACTATCAAATTATCGTTGATACCGAAGATGATGAATCTTTCATTATCGACACAGAATACGAGTACAATTTTGGCGACAAAGTATCAATCACTCTTCCTAAGGAAGATATTGTTGTTAGATTAAAAGGAGACATCTCGGAATATGAAATTTAGGTTCCAAAGGAAATATTTTTCAATTCCTTATATCATCTTCTTGGCGCTTTTCGTTATTGTGCCAATGTTTTTGATTGCCTATTATGCATTTTCCGATCCAAGTGGACATCTTTCACTTCAAGCAGCGAAAAAATTCTTCTCTGATCCATCAAAATTCCATGTCATTTTAGTCTCATTGTTTATTGCAATTGAAACGACAATTATTTGTTTGCTTATTGGTTACCCAATTGCTTATTTCTTGGCATCCAAAGAATACAATAAGAACATTGTTCTTGTTATGTTATTTATTATGCCAATGTGGATTAACTTTGTTTTAAGAACAGCCGCGACAAGAGACATCTTATTTGCGATTGGCATAACTGGTGGTGAACATCCATACTTAGCTACTTTAATTGGTATGGTTTATAACTACTTACCATTTGTTATTCTTCCACTTTATTCAACAATGTTGAAATTAGATAGAAGCCAAATGGAAGCCGCTGCTGATTTAGGTGCATCTCCAGTTAGAGTTTTTATATCAAACGTAATTCCTCAATCACTTCCTGGAATTATTTCTGCAATTACAATGACACTTATGCCAGTCATGAGTTCATATGTTATTTCAGATGCCCTTTCCGAAGGAAATGTTACATTAATTGGTAATTCAATTTATTTGAGCTTTGCTAACTCTCAATGGAACAATGGTTCCTTTACAGCATTCTTATTATTAATTCTTGTTTTACTTACCATGTGGAACACAAATGGTAGGAAATCAGAAGAAGTGCGAGGTGGCTTATGGTAAAGAAAATTCTCGCAAAATCATATATTTATTTGATTCTTCTTTTGATGTATTTACCAATATTGGTACTTATTGTTTACTCATTCTCAACTAGAACATCAATTGGTGATGGCTATGAGTTTGGGTTTGACCTTTGGAAAAATTTATTTGATCCAGAGGCAAAGATTGCTGGAGAAATTTGGACCGCTTTAGGTAACACACTTATTATTGCAATCGTTTCTGCCTTAGTTGCTACTATTCTTGGTACTTTAGGTGCCATTGGCGCATTTTATTCAGGCAAGAGAATGCAAAAAGCAATCGAAGTTGCTACCCAAATTCCGGTTTCTAACCCAGAAATTGTCATGGCTTTGTCTTTAGTTGTTATGTTCGTATCACTAAAAGTGATTGGTATTGAATTTAACTTCTGGACATTGCTTATCGGACACGTTGTCCTTGGTTTACCGTTTGTTTATTTATCGGTAAAACCTAAATTAATTCAAATGGATCCACATCTTTATGAAGCTGCTTTAGATCTTGGTTGTGCTCCAAGACAAGCTTTAGTGAAAGTGGTGGTTCCACAGATTTTACCAGGTGTTTTATCTGGTTTCTTACTCTCAATTACATTATCACTTGACGATTTTATCGTCACCGCATTCACTCGTGGTCCAGGATTACTTTCTGGTAGTAAATCAATTGAGACACTATCAACACTTATACAGGCTAAGCTCAAGAAAGGTGCAATTCCGCCTGAAATGAGACCATTAACCTTAATCATCTTCTTAGTCGTTTTAGCTATTGCTATTCTCGTTAGCGTGAAAAAAGCAAACGATGCAAAAAAGGCAAAAGAAAGGAAGGGTAGATAATTATGAAAAAGAACAAATTGTTATTACTTTTACCTATTTCTTTAGCTAGTGTTTTTGCTTTATCGGGATGCAATAACAAAGAAGAGACAAAAGTTTTAAGAATTCTTAACTGCGAAGACTATATCTATGAATATGAAGACGGCGACGAAGAAAACGCCGTTGGAAAGTATGATTATCAAATGGATATGGTTGATCAATTTATTGCCTACTGGGCTGACACCCATGATGGCGAAGAAATTGAAGTTGTTTATGACACATTTGATACAAACGAAACTATGTTTAACGAACTTCAAACTGGCAAAACAACATATGATGTTATCGTGCCATCTGATTACATGGTTCAAAAATTATTATCAAATGACATGCTTGAAAAATTCGATGACGATAAAATTGATGAACTTTGGGAAAATATTTCTCCTTATCTAAAAGGAAACTTTGAAAAAATCAAAGCGGGCGAAGAATCAATTTATAACTACTCTATTCCATATATGTGGGGTACAGTTGGTGTCATGTATAATCCTGAATATTATTCAGAATTAGAAGAAGAACATGTTCACGAATTGTTCTCTGATTGGGACTCTTTATATGGAAAAGAATTAAAGGGATCATTCTCAATCAAAGATTCAGTTAGAGATACTTATGCTGTTTCATTAATCCACAGATATAGAGATGAAATTCGCAACGTTACTAATAATGATGAACTAACTAAATTGTTTAATAGAAGCGATGTTGAAACCATGGCCCAAGTTAAATTGGACATGATGGATTTAAAAGAAAATGCTTTTGGTTTCGAATGTGACTCAGGTAAAACTGATATGACGACTCAAAAAATCGGTGCAAATATGTGCTGGAGTGGTGATGCTACTTGGGCTATTACAGAAGCTGAAGAATTTGATTTAACACTTTATTATTCAATTCCTACTATGTACTTCGCTGAAGACGAAGACGGCAACTTAATTAAAGAACAAAAAGGTGCATCTAACGTTTGGTTTGATGGATTCTGTATGCCAAAGAGCGAAGATCTTCATAAAGATTTAGCCCAAGAATTTATTAAATTCATGTCGCAACCAGAAAACGCAGCACAAAATTGCTATTGTGTTGGTTATACCCCAGGTGTTGCTGGTGATGCCATGCTTGATTACATGTATAGTTGTTATGATATTCGTGGTGAAGTCGGTGGAGAAATTGATCCAAATTGGGTTGAAGGCGAAGATTATTCATATTATGACTTATCATATTTCTTTGGTGGTTCATTATCAGAAGATTACGAGTCTAAAAATGCTGCCGTATTAATGGCAAGCCAAGAATATATCGGAAGACAACTTACTGCTCAATATCCATCAGACGAAATTCGCGATCGTTTAGCAATCATGAACGATTTTGGCTCTGAAGGAAACGCAAGACTTCTTGATATGTGGGAACAAGTTCGTACAAACGCACTTCCACTTTGGGGGATTATTGTTCTTGCAGTAGAAGTGGTTGCTGGCGTCGCGTTCGCGGCATACCTTATTGCACATAAAGTAAACCGCAAACGCTTCAAAAAGGAACGTCGTTCCTAAAACTTATATCTTTTAAAGATATACATAATATCACTCACTAGCTTTGAGTAACTAACGGTGACTCTTCTACGATAGTCATCGTTTTTTATTTCTCGACCTGGATATCTTGCTTTAGGTCTTAAGATAAATGGACCAATATGAACTACTGAAGTCATATAATCCCATTTTCTTAATTCTATGTGACGCATAATTTGGTTTTTGCTTATGAATGAACCAAAATCTTCGTCGCCGTGGTAGATAATGTCTGCTGGAGTTGCTAATGGATTAACACCTTGAAATAGTGCACGATCTGCAAATTTTTTCACAAACTCATGAGATTCATTAAATTTTTCGTTCATTTTAACGATTCTTTCATGGTAAGTTACAAAAACATTGAAATAACCTAATCTTTCAGTTCCAGTTCCGTCGGTGGTACCGTCACCAAAATGATAGAGCAAGTAACTTTCAATCGTGTAATCATCAATTCCATTTTCCTTTAGAAATTCAACAAAACTGTCTAATCTTTCTTCATGGACGCCTTCTGCGCTTCCATGTTTAATTGAAATATACGTGGACATATCATCTTGATTGATGCAAATATCTGGCTTTGTATATTCTTCAGCATGAAAACAATTAATTTTCTTATTTCTATCTAATCTAGGTAAAGTGAAATAAATAAGATGCTGGAGATTAGCGTTAAGCTCATAATAAGTTTTTCCATCGATGGCACGAATGATTTGATCTTCATTCATTAAGCCCTCATTAAGACTCATGGGTATTACCTCCTTTCTGAAGGCAAAAATTATTTCCCTCCAATATATGTATCCAGTTAAAAATGACTTTTATGTTTTTTTGATTTTTTTAAATATTATAATATTTAATTTTTTTCGAGTTTGTTAATGCCTACTTTTTGAAGTGTCAAAAGAAGGATGCGGTCTGAACTAGTCAACGAAAAGTAGACAATTCAAAAAAAGCATCAATACCCCATGTCAGATTTATACTGATGTGGGGTTTTGTATTTAAGACAGTACATCGGGCGCTCATAATTGTAGTAATTTATGTAATCTTTTATCAAAGATAAAACATCATCACACTTCTTTAAGTTGAAATCAATAAATAATTCATCCTTGATCCAACCATTAAGAGATTCATCTATTGGATTGTCTGTCGGAGTTCCTGCTCGAGACATAGAATGAATAATGTTATTATTATCTAGAAGCTTGTTATAGGCTTCAGAAGAATAAACCGCGCCTTGATCTGTATGTAACGTAGATAAGCCAGTTTGTTCTTTTTCTTTTATAAGCTCTATAACCTGTTCTAATCCTTCAAAATATGGTTTTATATCGCCTTTCCGATCAGTTAAGCCAAATCCTACTATTTCACGATTGAATGTGTCGAAATATAACGTTAATTCGTAATAAATTCCTTTGGAATAGAATGCCGTCATATCCGACACTATTATTTCTAATGGCTTTGATGCATTCCAATTGTTCCATATGAGATTGTCATAAATGTAACTACTTTCTCCAGGTTTCTTCCATTTATAATGTTTTGATTCACATATAACTCCTGCATATTTCCTACATCGATATATGTATTCTGGAGACATGATGACTCCATATTTTCTTTGTAGAAACGCTGCTAACCAACGATAACCATGAGCTTTATGTTTGTTAGACTCTTCCTTGATGAATTCAACATCTTTCATCCTTTGTATATGTCTTGCTGATGGATGAGCTTTACGATATTTCCATTTATAATATCCACTTCGATTGATATCCATAACATTACAAAGTAATGAAACAGGATATTGTTGAGATAATTCCTCTAAGATTTCGTATTCAAGTCTTTGATAGTAACGTATTCCTTTTTTGAACCAACTCCTTTCACTTGGTACCCTTTTTTTAATCGGGCAACCTCAATTTCTAACTTCATTACTTTTAACTGAAGCTCTTCTTCCTTTGTTTTGTTTTTCTTGTTTCTTAACCCTGCAAGATGGTTATACCCATGAGAGGTTTTTCCTGTTTGACTTTTTAAACCGTCAAAGCCATTTTCACGATACTTGCGCATCCATCTATGGAGAACCGATTCACAAATATCATATTTAGGAAAAGTTGCATTTGG
>JAFXWB010000067.1 GCA_017534425.1 Bacilli bacterium | reverse complement strand
TTAAGGAGGAAAAACCATGGCATTCAAAGTTGTTGTATCTCAAAATGCTGAAACTCATCAAATTGAATTAGAAGATACTAAAGCCTTAAACGGTTTAGTAATCGGTGAAGAATTTGATGGTGGAATTGTTGGTTTAGATGGTTACACTTTAAAAATCACTGGTGGTAGTGATAAAAACGGTTTCACTATGAAAAAAGATGTTTCAGGTACTAGAAGAATCAAAAGTTTATTAACTGGCGGTGTCGGTTATCATCCTAAAGCAGATGGTGTTAAAAGAAGAAAAACCGTAAGGGGAAACACTATTGCTGAGGATATCGTACAAGTCAACACTGTGGTTACTGAAGCTGGTAGTAAATCAATAGCTGAAATTCTTGGTGCTGGTGAAGAAGAGGAAGAATAGTTTTCACTATTTTTCTTATTTTACTTTAAGTCGAATAAAAATTATTAAAAAAGGTGGTTATCTGTGAACGTACAGTCAGATGTTAACATAGGTTTGGTTGGTCATGTAGACCATGGTAAGACTACTCTTACTAAAGCATTATCAGGAATTTGGACTGATACTCACAGTGAGGAAACAAAAAGAGGTATTTCAATCCGTTTGGGTTACGCTGACATTGAATTCAGAAAATGTCCGGAATGCGATGAGCCTGAATGTTACACTACTTCTGAGAAATGTGAACACTGTGGAAGCGAAACTGAATTAATAAGAAAAGTATCTTTTGTAGATGCTCCAGGTCACGAAACTCTTATGGCAACTATGTTATCTGGTGCTGCAATTATGGATGGTGCAGTGTTAGTAATTGCTGCAAATGAGTCTTGTCCACAACCACAAACTAAAGAACATCTCATGGCGCTTGACGTAATCGGCGTTAAGGATGTTATAGTAGTTCAAAATAAAATTGACATTGTTTCAAAAGAAAGAGCTATTGAAAGTTATAATGAAATAAAGGAATTTGTTAAAGGTACTTGTGCTGAAGACGCTTTAATAATACCTGTATCTGCTCAACAAGGTGCTAATGTAGACATTTTAATTGAAACCATGCTTAAACAAATTCAACCTCCGGAAAGAAATGTCGATGATACTGCATTGATGCATGTTGCAAGATCATTCGATATCAACAAACCTGGTTCCGGTGCGGATAAAATCAAAGGTGGAGTAATCGGTGGTACATTAGTTCAAGGTAAATTCAAACTTGGAGATACCATTGAAATCAGGCCAGGTCCAACCAACAACGGTAAAAGGGTTACCTTAAAGTCTGAAATCATTGGTCTTGAAGCTAACGGTAAGCAAGTTAAAGAAATCGGACCGGGAGGTCTTGTTGGTATTGCAACAAAATTAGACCCATCCTTAACCAAGTCAGATTCTTTATCCGGTACTGTTGCAGGTGAAGAGGATACTTTGCCTGATGTCTTGGACGGCTTCACAATGGAAGCTAATTTACTTGACCGTGTGGTAGGTACCAAGGAAGAACGTGAAGTAGCTCCAATTAAGATTAAAGAACCTTTGATGATCAACTGCGGTACCACAACTACAATAGGTGTTGTCACTTCCGCTAAAAAGAATGATGTTGAAGTTGTTCTCAAATTGCCTGTCTGCGCAAGTCCGGGCGACAGAGTTGCTTTAAGTCGTAGAGTAGGTGCTCGTTGGAGATTAATTGGATATGGTATTATTAAATAGAGGTAAATATGGACTCTAAAGAAGTTGTGATTGATACCAATTTTTTTATGGTTCCTTTTCAGTTCAATGTTGACATCATCACTGAACTTGAAAACACATTACCTTCTTATAAATTAACAACTCCAAGCTTTGTTATCAATGAATTGAAGGGTTTGAAAAAAAATAATAAGGGAAAAACAAGGTTAAATGCAAATTTGGCCTTGAAATTAGCTAATTCTTCAAAAGTTGAAATAAAGGATATTTCATTACTGGAAAATGAAACTGTGGATGATGCGTTACTTAGAGTTTCAGAAGTATTAGCTACAAACGATACCGAATTGAAAAATCGTGCAAAAAATAAAGGAATAACAATCGTATATTTAAGACAAAAAAAATATATTGCTGTTGATGGTAAAATATAATATTAATTAACTTATTAAAAAAATGAGGGATTATTTTGTATTACAAAACAATAATTAAAGATACTGTAAGAATACCACCTTATAGGTTTGAAAATCCTCTCGAAGAAGTTGCTATTCAGACTTTAAACGAAACTTACGAAGGTCGTTTAGATAAGAAACTTGGTTTACTTATTTGTGTTAATGCAATAGTCGATATTGGTGAAGGAAAACTCATTATGGGTGATGGTGCTTCCTATCACGATGTTGAATTTGAAGCAATTTTCTTTAAACCAGAGCAACATGAAATCTTTGATGGTGAAGTAATTGATATAGTTGATTACGGTGCTTTTGTAAGAATTGGACCTATGGACGGTCTTATACACGTTTCACAAGTCACTGATGATTATATTAATTATGACGCTAAAAGGGTAGCTTTAATTGCTAAGGAATCCAACAAGACTTTGGACGTTGGAGATTTGGTAAGGGCTAGAGCCGTTAGCGTTTCTATTAAAGACGAATCTACCAACAACATTGACAACGCCAGGAATTCCAAAATTCCTCTCACTATGAGGCAAAACAATTTAGGTAGATTTGAATGGATTGAAGAAGCAAAACAAAAAAGTAAGAAGGGTAAAGAATGAAAGCTTGTACAGTTTGTAAAATGA
>JAFXWB010000007.1 GCA_017534425.1 Bacilli bacterium | reverse complement strand
GTGGGGACACCGTATTCCTGCTTATTATAATAAGCAAACTGGAGAAATTATTGTCTCTGAAACCCCAATCACAGATCCAAATTATATCCAAGATGAGGATGTTTTAGACACATGGTTCTCATCAGCGCTCTGGCCATTTGCAACTTTAGGTTGGCCAGAAAAGACAGATGATTTTAAGAGATATTTTCCAAATTCATTAATGGTCACCGCATATGACATTATTTTCTTCTGGGTTAGCAGAATGATTTTCCAATCTTTGGAATTCACTGGAGAATCTCCATTTAAAGATTGTTTAATCCATGGATTAATTCGTGATGCTCAAGGGCGAAAAATGTCAAAATCATTAGGAAACGGTATTGATCCAATTGATGTTATCGATAAATATGGAGTAGACGCTTTAAGATATTTCTTAACAACAGGTTCCGCTCCAGGACAAGATATCCGTTATATCGAAGAGAAGGTTCAAGCCTCTTCAAATTACCTTAACAAGATTTGGAATTCAGCTCGTTATGTCCTTGATATTGTGGGCGAAAATTTCAAAGAAAAAGACATTAAATTTGATGAACTTAGACCTCTTGAAAAAGACGTCTTTGTGAAGCTCCAAAACACAATAAAATCAGTTGAAATTTACATGGACAAATATGAATATTCCATGGCTTCAACTTACCTATATAATTTCGTCTATGATGACTTTTGTTCTAACTACTTAGAGATGAGTAAAGTTGCCCTTCAAAGTGATGACGAAAACTACAAATTAATTGTAAAATCTTTATTAGTTAATATTCTTAAGAATATTATTATAATGATTTATCCATTTGCTCCATTTATCGGGGAAGAACTTTATCTTGCCCTTCCAACTCATAAAGAATCTATCATGTTAGAGACCTATCCAAAGGCTCAAAACTACACAGAAAAAGGTTTAGAAAGTGTTGAAGAATTATACAAAATTATTCAAGAAGTTCGTAACTATAAAGTCACTAACAAATTAGCCCCAAATTACAAGTTAAATTTAGTCATTGAATATAAAGAAAAACCATTTGAAGGAATTGAGGCTTATTTAAAGAGATTTACATTTGCTGAAAACATCACTTTGACCGATAAAGCCAACTCAAACGGAATGAAGTTTGTCTTTAACAATATGACTCTTTATATCGAAGACTCTATTTCCGCTGAAGAGCTTGCAGCGAAAAAGGAAAAAGATATTGCCTTCTTAAAAGCCGAAATTGCTCGTTGTGAAGGCATGTTATCTAACCCAAGATTTGTTGAAAAAGCACCAAAAGAAAAGGTTGAACTTGAAAGAGCAAAACTTGAGGCCTTAAAAGAGAGGCTTCACAACCTCTAAAAAAATTAAAAATATTTTATAAAATAAAAAATTTTTAAAAAAAATAAAAAAACACAAATGCATTTTTTACCTGGATATATATAGTGAAGGGGGAAAATTGCATGGTCAAAATATTTGCTGCCGTATTAGTAACTGCAGTGGTCATGATTGTCATTTTTCAAGTCATTGATCCGAAGATCGAAAAAGCAGGCGGAAATGCCGCAACACAACTTGTAGATGACTCAAATACCACATCAGGAACTTTATCGTGCTCGATTTCCGGCGAAGTTAAACGCGCAGGCACTTATGTTCTTGAAGAAAATACAACTCTAGAAGAACTAATTACAGTTGCAGGTGGGCTTACCACAAACGCAGATGAATATGCATTTGATACTTCTTATTTATTAGAAGACAAAGCATCATTCTATATTGCGCCAAAATACGATCATTCAGATGTCTGTTCTATGGAACCGATAGTAAAAGCCAACATCAATGAAGATAACGAGGAAGGTCTTCAGACTGTTAAAGGCATTGGCTCCACAGTAGCAAAGGCGATAGTTAATTATCGTACTAGCAATGGACCATTTAAGCGTATTGAAGACTTAAAAAAGGTAAGCGGAATTGGAAACGCAACATTCGAGAAAATCAAAGACTACGTTCGTCTGCGTAGCTAATGTTTTTACTCAGTACAACATTTTCATTAGTTTTAGGTCTGTATTTCGCACGGAATAACATAGTTATTTCAATTTTGATTTCAATAGCCTATCTAGCTTTCGTACTTTGGAGATTTGGCAAAAAGAGATTCTTAATAGTTGCTGCAGTCTTCGGGATTGGAGTCTTAATTCCAAGAGTGACCTTTAAACCTAATAATGGTCCTGATTATGGCGGGATTGTTATAGATGCGAGGGACAACTATTACTTATTTCAATCAAAATTTGAAAGATACTATGTATATTCTGAAGATAATGATTTTGAAATTGGCGATCGTCTTGTTTTGAAGGCGAAGGTGTGCGATCTAAAAGTAACAACTTATGAGTCCCAGTTCGATTTTAGCGCATATCTTCGGAACAAGGGCATAACAAAGGAATTGGTCGTTGAAGAAAACGACATTAAACACCAATCAATAATTAAAATTCACCGTTTCAAGAAAAATTTCTTGTCAAAATTTGATGAAAATACAGCCACTTTGGTTTCTACGTTCTTATTCAATGATAAGGATTATTCGAGTTCTTTAGTTAATTACGCTGAAAGTAGCAGTGTCTTATTCTTATTCTCATTAAGTGGAGTGTATCTCCACACGCTATTTATCATCGTAAATTATCTGCTTTTACTCAGATTTTCTAAAAAAACATCGAATATCCTTACATTCATCGTATTTCTACCATTAGCATTTTTCTCCTTCACTAAGATAGGTACACTTCGAGTGTTTGGCCTATATTTATTGAAGATATTGAATGAGTTTTTCTTAAAAAGAAATTTCAGTCATATTGAGCTAGTATCCATTCTAGCATTGATCTTTATTAGCATCGATTACCATCTTGTCTACCAAGAAGCGTTTTACATAGGTTTCTTATTATCCGTGTTAGCGCCTATTATCTTAAATGCGACAAAATGCTTTAAAAAGAAGAAGGCTCAAAAAATTTGTTCATCCCTATTATTCATTCTAGTCTTATTCCCGATTCAGATTCGCAATGGTTATTACACTCCTTTCTATTCGTTAAAAATCATGATTCTGATTCCAATAAATATTACCTTCATTTTGTTATCTTCTTTATGCATTGTCCTCCCATTGTTTTTACCCATTAATTTCTTAGGTAAAGGTCTAACTTGGATATTGGAAAAAATGGATACGTATAACGTACGAATTCCATTTGGCAATTGGGGTGGAGCATTCTCTGTTTTGTTTTTATCAGGCGTGTTACTTTTAGTTTTCTATCTAGAAGCAGTTCGTATCAAACATGCAAAAATAGCGGTTTTGTGTTTGATGATAATGACTACTATTTCTGTTGTTCCACTCCAAGAGCCACTTTCAAATTCAGTTTACTTTGTAAATGTCGGGCAAGGTGATTCAATCATAATTAAAAACAGAACTCATACAGTTATGATTGATACTGGAGGTTATAAAAGTTTTGATATGGCGGAAGAAACTCTTATTCCGTTTATGGCTAAAAAGAAAATAACTCACCTTGATGCTTTAATTCTCACCCATGATGACTTTGATCATTCTGGTGCGAAAGATTCATTAATGCAAAACTTTAGAGTAGATAACTTGCTTACAGAAAAGAATCAATTTCCATACAAAGTTGGAGATTTAAATATAAACAATCTAAATTATTATAATTTTGATGAAGCAAATGATAATTCACTTGTTTTGTCACTAGATTTCATAGGCAAAAAGTTCTTATTTATGGGAGATGCTTCTGTAACAACAGAAGAAAAGATACTTGAAAAATATAATGTTGATTGTGACATATTAAAAGTTGGTCACCATGGATCTAATACTTCTACAAGCGAAAAATTTTTAAAAGCTACATCTCCAGATGAGGCAATTATATCTTGTGGGGCAAAGAATAAATACGGGCACCCACACGAAGAAATTATTGAGCGTTTAAAGAAATATAATGTCAAAATTCGTCGAACTGATGAAGAAGGCACGATTTGCTATTTTTCATTGAGGTCTTAGTGTAGTATAATTCAACTTAATGAATTACATTCTTTGTGGCGAACTTTACCCAATACTTCGCAAACATTTAAATAAAATTCTTAAAGAGCGCCTTGGAGAGCCTGACAATTTTAATGTTGTAAAAATTGATTTTGAGGAATCTCCGGTTGAAGAAATCGTTTATGAAGCTTCTTCCTTGCCGCTTGGATACGATAAAAAAGCAGTCGTGGTGGACAACGCTTCATTTTTAACTAAAGAAGTCGACCCAAAAGTCGAAAATCAGATTTTAGAGTTGCTTGAAAAATCAACTAACGACATTGATTTAATCTTTATTCTAAGAAATGATCAAGTTAACAAGCAAGGTGAAATCTTTAACTTTGTTAAAGAAAACGGACAAATCCTTGAATTTTTAAGTATTAGCAAGGATGAATGGCCGGTTTATATAAGACGTTATTTTAAAAATAAAAATGTTGAAATCACATCCGAAGCAGTCATGGAACTTTCAAATAGAGTAAATGGTGATTTAACTCTTTTTATCAATGAGGCTGAAAAACTTTGCTTATATAAGAATTCAATTACTCTCGCTGATGTTAATCTAATGGTGGCTAAGCCACTTGAGGATGATGCATTTCAAATCTCAAATGCTTTATTTAAAGGAGATAATGGTGCTGCCATCTCTATTTACAGAGATTTGAAGCTTGTTGATCCTAAACTTGAAGGTTCTTTAATTCCAATGCTTGCGTCACAGTTTAGATTTATTTCGCAAGTTTGCTATCTTGACTCAAAAGGATTTGATCAAGCTGAAATTGCAAGGGAATTAAATGCTTCTCCTTATAGAGTTAAAATCTCGCTTAGAAACACGAGAAATATTTCAAGAAAACAAATAGCTAATCTTCTAGATAAGTTATATAACTTAGATTTGCAAATTAAAAGCGGTCAAATTGACCGCTCATATGGTTTAGAACTATTTTTAATCAACTTTCCAAATTAACTTATTTGGATAATTCGTTAACCATTCTGTTAAGAGTTGATTTTTTACGTGCAGCTGTATTTCTGGTGTAAACACCTGCTGTAACTGATTTGTCGATTAATCTTAATGCAACTTTTAATGCTGCTTGTGCGCCTTCAACGTCTTTCTTTTCACAAGCTAATCTAACCTTCTTGGATTCGGTTGCGATGTGGCTTCTGTATGAAACGTTGCGTTGACGTGATTTTTCGTTTGTTTTGATTCTCTTAATTTGTGATTTAATTTGTGCCATTTTTGTTAAATCCTTTCGTCGAACGTCTAATAGTATAAATGAGTCAAAAAAATTTGGAATAAAATGTTTAATTTTGTTAGAATTCATCGAATAAATTTTTTCAAAAATTTTTCTAATTTTTCACCATTTTTGAAGTTCAAGAAACATAAATTTATTTATGAAAGTTTCCTTGTTTATCTTTATTAGTTGCATTTGCTTAATATGATTTGATAATCATTTTGAGTAAATATATACTTATAACCATGAAATCAATAAAAGATATCAGAATTTTATATATGGGAACCCCAGAAATGTCCGCCAAGGTCTTGGAAGAACTTATTTCTGATGGCTTAAATATCGTTGGCGTTGTTGCTCAAGAAGATCAACCTGTCGGAAGAAAAGCAATCATTACTGAAGTTCCTACTAAAGTAATTGCAAAAACGTACGGAATCCCTGTTTATCAACCTCATAAAATTCGTCTTGATTATGAATTCGTAAAAAAGATTAATCCTGACTTAATTCTTACAATGGCTTATGGCCAAATTATTCCACAAGGCTTATTAGATATCCCAAAAATGGGTTGTTTAAACCTTCATGGTTCGATTCTTCCAAAATATAGGGGCGCCGCTCCAATTCAACGCGCAATTATGAACGGTGAAACTGAAACTGGTGTAACTCTTATGGAAATGGTTGATAAGATGGATGCCGGACGTATGTATGGCGTTGAAAAGTGCGATATCTTGCCAGAAGATAACTACACATCACTTTGTGATAAGATTGTCGTTTGCTGCGTTAGGGCCGTTAGAAAGTATCTTCCTCAATACATAAGTGGAGAACTAAAAGGCGAAGAACAAGATGAAAGCAAAGTCACATTTGCTGATAAAATTAAACCTGAAACTGAGAAACTCTCATTAGAGTATGGTGTTGATCAATTCATTAACTATGTTCGTGGAATGAGCGAAGAACCAGGGGCATACGTTTTAATTGAAGGTCAAAAGTTTAAAATCTTCAAGGCTATAAAATCAAATCAATCTGTTGATGGTCCTGTTGGAACACTTTGTATAAACAAAAACGTTTATCTGAAATTAAAAGACGGTGTTATTGAGCTTAAAGAAGTTCAGATGGCTGGAAAGAAAAAGATGGACGGTAAGAGCTTCGCAAATGGTTCAAGACAGTTTGATGGAAAAATTGTTGAATAAAGACTATCGTTGATAGTCTTTTTTTGTTAAAATGATAATATGGAGAAGAATCTGACTTTATCAGTACATCAACTTGTAGATTTTTTGTTACGAACAGGTGATATCGATAACAGAATCTACAATAGTGCCACAATGCAAGAGGGCACTTTGCTTCATGCTATGTATCAAGCTAGACAAGGAGATAATTATATCTCTGAGTACAATTTGGCAGAGACTTTTGATGTTTTTGATTTTAAAGTCACACTTGAAGGACGTGCTGATGGAATTATTGATAAAGGTAATACAGCAATCATTGATGAAATTAAGTCAACAGTCGCTCCACTTGAAGAATATTATCAAGAACAAAAAGAATGGCATCTTGGACAAGCTAAATGCTACGCATTAATGTATGCTTATGAAAAGAAATATGATTCCGTTTCGATTCGCTTAACTTACATTCATCAAGTTGATAAGAGTCAGATAATTAAAACTTTCGATTATCTAACAAGTGAACTCGAAAGAGATATAAAGCATTTGTTAGAGGAATACATTGATTTCTTTAAGATTCTTTTTGAACGCAAAGTCAAAAGAAACGAAACTGCTGGAAAAATTGAATTTCCTTTTGGAAAATTTAGGGAAGGACAAAAAGAATTAGCAAAATATTCTTATGGAATAGCTCAAAACGGTGGAACTCTTTTTGCAGAAGCTCCGACTGGAATTGGAAAGACTGTTTCAACTTTGTTCCCGTGTGTAAAAGCATTTGCGAACACACAAAACGAAAAGATTTTCTACTTAACCGCTAAAAATTCTGGAAAAGAGATGGCTTTTAACACGGCCAATCTGTTGATTGAAAAAGGTCTAGAAGCTTCCGCAATTGAAATATTGGCAAAAGATAAAGTTTGCTTCTGCCCAGGGAAGGCATGTAATCCAGACGAATGCCCATACGCGAAAGGTTACTACACTAAAATAAGACAGATCATTGTTGATTCTATTAAAAATAGAAAAACTTTTACTACAGAAGATATTTCAGATATTGCAACACATTATTCTGTTTGTCCATTTGAATTGTCTTTAGATCTTTCTTTATACATGGACATTATTATTTGTGACTATAACTATTTCTTTGATCCTATCGTTTATCTAAAACGATTCTTTGATACTGACGCATCGAATATGGTTGTTCTTGTTGATGAAGCTCATAACCTTGTTGAAAGAGGACGAGATATGTATAGCGCCTCGATTAGTTCATTTAGATTTGAGCAAGTGAAGAGGTCTTTAAGACACTTTGACTATAAGTCATACAAGAAGGCTCAGACGAGAATGACTAAATTCTTTGGAGAGTTTAAAGACTTTCGTGTTGGCGATACAGCCATTGAATTTTTTGATACGACAGATATAAATGCCATGGTAAATTATCTTTTGGCAGCGGCGAACGTTAATAAGAATCATCACGATGTTGTAACAGAAGAATTTACGGATTTTTATTTAGAACTTAATAAATTTATTAAGTTACTTGAATACTATGATTCAACTTTTGCGTTATATGTTTCAAAGAAAGACGAAGACGACTTTAGAATAAACCTCTATTGTATTGATCCAAGTAAACATCTAAGAAGTACGATGAATCAAGTTAAAGGCAGAATTATTTTCTCTGCGACTTTGTCGCCGACCGAATATTATTTAGATGTAATTGGTGGCGATGTTGATAAACCTTTACTTAATTTACCTTCCCCATTTGAAAAGAAAAACATGAAGGTTTTAGTGGCCCCTAAAATCTCAGTAAAATATAAAAATAGAAAAGATACTGCTACTCAAGTAGCAGATTATATCAAAGAATTTGTTTCCCATAAAGTTGGAAACTATTTTGTTTATGTTCCAAGTTACGAATATTTGGAAATGCTTGTTCCTTTATTACGAAGTGAAGACTATGAACTTATAGTTCAAGAAAAAGATATGAGTGAGATTGAAAAAGAAATGTTTTTATCTTGCTTCGTTGAAAAACCTGAAAGTACAATGCTTGGCGTTGCAGTTTTAGGTGGCGCTTTTAGCGAAGGAATTGATTTAGTAGGCGAACGTATTATAGGCGTAGCAATCGTGGGCGTAGGAATTCCTCAGATTTGTTTTGAACGTGATTTAATTAGAAATTACTTCGACCAAACAGAGAAAAAAGGTTATGAATATGCCTACGTTTCTCCGGGCATTAACAAAGTTATGCAGGCCTTAGGTAGGGTTATTAGAAGCGAAACAGATCGTGGTGTAGCTCTTTTAATTGATGACCGCTATATGACCAAACCATACCAAGTTATCTTTAAAGGAATGTATTCAAACTATGAAGTCATCACCTCAATAGAGGATATTAAAGAACAAGTTGAAAACTTCTGGTCTAATAAATAAAATATTGAGCGTATGTCTTACGATAAGAAACACATCAGAAATTTCTCGATAATTGCCCATATCGACCATGGCAAATCTACTTTGGCCGATAGAATTTTAGAGTTGACTGAAACTGTTTCTCAAAGAGAAATGAAAGAACAATTCCTTGATTCAATGGATCTTGAAAGAGAAAGAGGAATCACAATTAAACTTAACGCAGTTACGATTAAGTACCATTCTAAAAATGGTGAAGATTATTTGTTCAATCTCATCGATACACCGGGTCATGTCGACTTTTCTTACGAAGTAAGTAGGTCACTTGCAGCATGTGAAGGATGTCTTTTAGTTGTAGATGCCTCGCAAGGCGTGGAGGCACAAACACTCGCAAACGTATATCTTGCAGTTGATAACAACCTCGAAATCGTTCCGGTAATCAATAAAATTGATTTACCAAGCGCGATGCCTGAATTAGTTAAACAAGAAATTGAAAATAGAATCGGCATTCCTGCTGATAATGCTTGTTTGGTATCTGCCAAAACCGGTGAAGGTGTAGCTGATGTTTTAGAGGCTGTTGTAAATTATATTCCATCTCCTATTGGAGATGATAATGCTCCTTTAAAGGCATTAATCTTTGACTCATATTATGATTCATACCGTGGAGTAATCATTTTAATTCGTGTTAAAGAAGGTAAAGTTAAAGTTGGTGATACCATTAAATTAATGGCCGCGAACAAGGAATACCTTGTTACTGAAGTTGGTATCAGAACTCCAAAGGAAATTAAAGTCAACGAGCTCTCAAGTGGTGAAGTTGGTTATTTAGCGGCTCAGATTAAAGATATCAGAGACGTTCATCCAGGCGAGACTGTTACTTTAGTAAACAATCCTGCAAAAGAAGCTTTACCAGGTTATAGAAAGATGAATCCGATGGTCTATTGTGGTCTTTATCCTGTTGATTCAAAGAAATACTTAGACTTAAAAGATGCTTTAGAAAAATTAACTCTTAATGATGCATCATTAACATTTGAAGCTGAAACATCACAAGCCTTAGGCTTTGGCTTTAGATGTGGTTTCTTAGGTCTTCTTCATATGGACGTAGTCCAAGAAAGACTAGAAAGAGAATATAACCTTGATTTAATCTTAACTGCTCCAAGTGTTATTTATCGAATTTTCAAGACAGATGGAACTGTTATTGATCTTGATAACCCATCAAAACTTCCTGATTTAACTTCAGTTAAAGAAATACAAGAACCATACGTCAAAGCTTCAATTATGACTCCAAAAGAGTATGTTGGTGCTGTTATGGATTTATGTCAAAAACGTAGAGGTATCTATGTAAACCTTGAATACTTTGATGACACTAGAATGGTTGCAACTTATGAACTCCCTTTAGCAGAAATTGTTTACAATTTCTTTGATAAGTTAAAATCGTTTACCAAAGGTTACGCTTCATTAGACTATGAATATAGCGATTACAAAGCTGGCAACTTATCTAAGATGGATATTCTCCTTAATGGAGAAGTTATTGATGCTTTGTCTACAATCGTGCATAGAGAATCTGCGTACGAGCGTGGTAGCGTAGTTGTACGTAAGCTTAAAGAAATCATTCCTCGTCAACAATTTGAAGTTCCTGTACAGGCTGCCATAAATGGCAAGATTATCGCACGTGCGGATATTAAGGCCGTAAGAAAAGATGTCTTAGCAAAATGCTATGGTGGCGATATTACGCGTAAGCGTAAGCTTCTAGAAAAACAGAAAGAAGGAAAGAAGAGAATGAAGGCAATTGGCTCTGTTGAAGTTCCGCAAGAAGCCTTCATGACAGTTCTCTCAATTGATGAGGATTGATAGATATTTAGTAAAAAATTAGTAGTTTCTTATTGAAATAAGGAATTACTTTTTTTATAATTAGTGTACGAGGTAGTAGTTATGGTAGGAAGTGATTTAAATCAAAAGTATACGATTGAAAAGTATTGCTCTAAAGCTGATTTAGCGAAAATTTTTGGAACACAAATTGTTGAACCTATTTGGAATCAACTAAACGAATTTAGAAAGAACCATTCGATTGATCTTTCAATTTTTGATGCAATGAGAATTAGATATAAGTTAACTTATATTGATTCAACTCAAGTTAAAACATCTGAAATTAATGACCACATCACCTTACTCGTCAGTGCCTATGCTAAACTTCAAGCAGGCACAACTGCATATTACACATTTACACGTGATATGCTTAAAAATTCGCTTTCCTCAATTGCTAAATTTAACAAACTCGATGTTTCAGAGGTTGTCATTACTAACATCTTAGATGGTCAACCAGTTAGTCCTGAATATAAAATATTGGAAAGATATCATTACGCTCTTCAAATGCTCAAAAGAGGTTGTAACGAACCAATTAGTGAAGAGTTCTTAGCCAAGTACTATGCAATCCTTAGGGGAGAAGAAGAACTTACCTGTTTCTATCGAGAAAGAGACGTTCAAACATTGTCTTCAAAGGTTCTTGTCGCGAGAGAATATGATCAAGGCATCCCATCTCGTTTAATTGATGAAATTATGCCTGTCTTATTAGACAACATTTCAAACAATGGTGTTTCTTTAGCAACAAGACTTGCATCGATATTCTTTATGTTTAACTATGTTAAGCCTTTTGATTTATATAATATGGAACTTGCTTGTTTACTTGCCAAACGTGTTATTGCAGGCACTAATGCAGGAACAGCCAGCATCTACATTCCAGTTGAATCATTTGTTAATGACAAAGATTTCTTCGTTGATATTTCAAAGGAAGTTAATAGATCACATGACTTTACTTATGCTTTCTTAAGAGGCGCTGATTTAATTAATGCATCTTTAGATGAATCAACAAATAGAATTAAAGAAGTTCAATCTCATACTCTCGATACTGAAGTAAAAGTTGGATCTGATGAAAGAAAGATTGAACGAGAATTTGGGTTCAAGCAAGAACAAAAGAATAAACAGCCTAAGAACGTTGAAACTAAGGCTCAAATCCAAGCTAGACTTGAACAAAATGCTTTGCATTTAGAAACTGAAAACTTAAGTGAAAAAGAGCTTAAAGCAAAAGCAAATAGCTTAATGGAAATTGATCCTTACTTAAGTAAACACCAAACAAACTTCTACGTTCATCATTGCACACCTGGACGTTATTACACGTTACAACAGTACGTGAAATTCACAGGTTGCGTGTATGAAACAGCTAGAACATCAATGGATATGCTTGCAACTAAAGGTTATTACCGCAAGGATTCCATTAAAAACAAGTTTGTTTACACACCAATAAACAAGGAGTAAGATTATGAATATGATTACGTTAGCAAAAGGTGAATTACCAGTTTGGTCATACATTCTAATTTTCGTTGCCTTCTTTGGTCTTATTGTTGCAACAGTTATTATTGTGAAGAAGTTTGTAAAACCTCTTCAAATTAAGAAACCTGAAACAAAAGAAGAAGATTTTATCCAAGAAGAACTTGATAGAATCCTTGTTCCAGTGGAAGACGAAGAAATTAAGAAGCAAATGGACGAAGCCGCCAAGAAAGATGGCGAGTAAACCTAATTCTTTATACATACACATACCGTTTTGTGAGCATGTCTGCAGTTATTGTGACTTCACAAAACTTTTTTATAATCAAAAATACGAAAAACCATATCTCGATTCACTAGAAAACGAGATTAAATTGAAGGTTTCTAACATAGTTAGCACCCTTTATTTTGGGGGCGGAACTCCGACGGCATTATCTGATGAAGGTTTTGAAAGAATCTTAAATTTTGCAAAGCAATACTTAACATCAAATTACGAATTTACGGTGGAGTCGAACGTTGAAAACTTAACCGAAGCTAAATTAGACATCATGAAAAAGTGCGGTGTTAATCGTCTTTCAATAGGTGTTCAATCAACGTGTAATGCCCTTTTAAAAGAAATTGGACGCAATCACACATTCGAGGAAGCCCAGAAAATCGTGTTTTTAGCCAAATCTAAAGGCTTTAACAACATTAATATAGATTTAATCTATGGCTTCAAAAACGAGTCCTTAAATGACCTAAAACACGATTTGTTAGAATTTATCAAGCTCGATATCGATCACATCTCAATTTATTCGCTTATTATTGAGAAAGGCTCAATTTTATATAACCAGAAGTATGAGGAGCAAGAAGAAGGTGAATCAAGGAAATTCTATGAATTTATCGTCTCATTCCTAAGAGAGCACGGCTACGAAAGATATGAGATATCTAACTTTGCTAGAAACCAAAAATACTCAAAACATAATCTCACCTATTGGCATAACGAAGAATATTACGGTTGTGGTTTAGGAGCTTCTGGATATGTTGGTGGAGTTCATTATGAAAACACCAAATCATTACCTAAATACTTAGAAGGGAATTTTATTTACTCTTTTGAGAAAGTTGACGAAAAAGAACTTGAAGAATACTTTTTGTTAACAAATTTAAGGCTCGAAAAAGGATTTTTAAAAGCTGACTATAAGAAATTGTTTGGTGTTGATTTTGAACAAAAATATAATTCAAAAATTTTAAATTTTTCGTTAGATGGATATTTTGATTTCACAAACGATCGAGTTAGGCTTACTGATGAAGGCCTAATTTTGATGGATTTTGTCCTTCTAAAACTACTTTAATTGGCACTCTCAATAAAAAAGTGCTAAAATTTACCTACTTTGTAGGTATTTTTTTATTTTCAACAAAATTAGCACTTAATACTTGCAAGTGCCAATCTTCTCTATATAATAATGGTGTTAGCACTCCCAAACAATGAGTGCCAACTAATTCAGAAAGGAGTTAGGCTATGAATCGTAGAGAACGAGTTCTAAAGTTAATCGTCGAACACTTCATTAAGACTGCAGAACCAGTCGGAAGTCGTACATTAATCGAAGAATATAATTTAAATTATTCTGGTGCGACTATTCGTGCAGAGATGAATTCGCTTGAGCAAGAAGGATTCTTGGAAAAAACTCATACATCAAGCGGACGCGTTCCTTCTAGCAAAGGTTATAGATATTACATCGAGCACCTAAGAGAACGTTCTGTCAGTGATGAATTCAAGTATCAGATGCAAAGCATCATGGATGAAAAGATACGTTCAATTGACGATGTTATTAAAGAATCTTGTGAGATCTTGTCACAAATGACTTCATTAGCAAGTATTGTGCTCGGGCCAAATGCCACACAAGAAAAACTCGTATCGGTTCAACTAGTTCCAATCTCATCAACTTCCGCAACTTGCGTATTCATTACAGACCAAGGTTATGTCGAGAATAAGACATTTGTTCTGAATGATAAAACTTCGCTTAGCGATGTCGAAAGCTGTGTCAAATTATTAAATGATCGACTAAAAGGAACAGCAATCGCCGAATTAATTCCAAAGATGAAGGCTATAAAGCCTCTACTTAGTGATTATGTCATTGATCACGATGTAATCTACCAAGCTATGCTTGAAGCCTTCGTCGGGTTCGCGAAAGACCGCTTAAGCGCTTATGGCAAAGAAGAATTATTCGAACAACCAGAATTCAAAGATGACGCGACAAAGATTAAAAAGTTAATTGAATTATTCGAGTCTCCAGAGGTATTTAGAGAAGTAGAAGAAGACGGTGATGAAGAAATTTCAATACACATCGCTGGCGAATCTAAAGATGACGATGACGTCTCAATTATCTCTGCTAAAGTTAAAATTCCTGGACAAAAAGAAGGTTCAATCGCCATCGTAGGTCCAAAACGTATGGATTACGATCAAGTTGTTAGCTCAATGGAATATCTTGTTAACGAATTAGAAAGAAGATATTCAGGCGAGAGAAAGGAGATTAAACATGAAGGAAGAAACCAAAGCCAAGGAGATGGAAAACAACAACCAAAACAACAACAAACATCCCCAAAACAAGGCGAAGGAAGAAGCCAAGCTCAAGGAAAAAATAGCAAAGCTAGAAGCTGATTGTAATCAGTGGAAAAACGAATACTATAGAGCATATGCAGATATGAAGAATCTTAGAGATTCTATCGAAAAAGATCATAGAGAAGTTCTTAAGTATCGTGCAGCAGGCTTCGTTGAGGATTTGCTTCCAATTCTAGATGGATTCCATATGGCTCTTAGCATTGAAACTACAAGCCAAGAAATGAAAAACTTCCTCACTGGATTTGAATTCATTTATAGAAACATGGTCTCCGTTCTTGAAGCAGAAGGGGTAAATGAAGTATTTCCTAAAGTTGGCGATGCGTTTGATCCAAGCGTTATGTCAGCATTAGAAACTAAATATGATGAAGGTGAACCTAACAAAGTTCTTAAAGTGAACGCGAAAGGTTACAAACTTCATGACAGGCTAATTAGACCTGCAATCGTGGTCGTCTCCACAAACAAAAAAGACGAAGAAAAAGAAGAAAATAACAACGAAGCATCCAAAATGGATGCCTAAGGAGGAAATAAATTATGGCAAAAGAAATTATTCTCGGTATTGACTTAGGTACAACAAACTCTGTCGTATCTTACTTACAAGCAGATGGCAAGGTTAAAGTTATTCCAAATCCAGAAGGAACAATGACAACCCCATCAGTAGTTGCCTTCAAGGCAAGTGGTGAAGAAATTGTTGGTAACGCCGCAAAACGTCAAGCAGTGACTAACCCAGATACAGTTTCTTCTATCAAACGTAAAATGGGTACAGCCGAAAAAGTTCACATTAAGGCAACAAACAAAGACTATACTCCACAAGAAATCTCTGCAAAGATTCTTGCTTATATGAAGAAATATGCTGAAGAAAACATTGGTCAAAAGATTCAAAAAGCTGTTATTACAGTCCCAGCATACTTCAACGATGCTCAGAGACAAGCAACTAAAGACGCTGGTCAAATCGCTGGTCTTGACGTCGTCAGAATCATCAACGAACCAACTGCAGCAGCTCTTGCTTATGGCCTTGATACAAATAAATCCGAAAAGATCTTAGTTTACGATCTTGGTGGTGGTACATTCGATGTATCAATTCTTGATATTGGTGATGGTACATTCGAAGTTATCTCAACCGCAGGCGATAATAAGCTCGGTGGTGATGACTGGGATAAGGTTGTTGCAGATTGGATTAAAGCTCAAATTAAGATTGAACATGGTATTGATGTTACTGATAAGATGGCTCAACAAAGATTCATCGATGCAGCTGAAAAAGCAAAGATTGAACTTTCAAGTTCACTCCAAGCAACAATTTCACTTCCATTCATCGCAATGAGTAGCAACGGACCAGTCAACTTTGAAACAACTCTTTCAAGAGCTAAATTCCAAGATATGACTAAGCACCTACTTGCACGTACAGAAGAACCAGTTCGTAGAGCACTTGCAGACGCAGGCATTAAGGCCTCTGAACTCGATCAAGTCTTATTAATCGGTGGTTCAATCCGTATGCCAGCAGTCCAAGAATTAGTTAAGAAACTCACTGGTAAGACTCCAAACCTTTCTGTTAACCCAGATGAAGCAGTCTCAATCGGTGCAGCATTCCAAGGTGGTGTTGTTTCTGGTGATCTTAAGGACGTTGTCCTTCTCGATGTTACTCCATTAACACTTGGTATTGAAACCTTAGGTGGAGTTATGACACCGCTCATTAATAGAAACACAACAATTCCAACCACAAAATCACAAATCTTCTCAACTGCAGCAGATAATCAACCAGCAGTCGACATCATGGTTTACCAAGGTGAAAGACCAATGGCTCACGACAACAAATTGCTCGGTCACTTCCAATTAACTGGTATTAAGCCAGCTAGACGTGGTGAACCAAGAATTGAAGTTACATTCTCAATCGATGTTAATGGTATTGTTAAAGTTCAAGCTAAAGACTTAGATACTCAAAAAGAACAAGAAATCACAATCTCTGGTTCAAACGGACTTTCTAAAGAAGATATCGATAGAATGGTTCACGAAGCAGAAGAAAACGCCGAAGCAGACGCAAAGCGTAAAGAAGAAGTTGAGCTCAAGAATAAAGCAGAACAATATATTAATAGTATTGACCAAGCCCTCCAAGAAAAAGGCGAAGGCATGGAAGCAACTCAAAAAGAGCAAACCCAAAAACTTCGTGATGAATTAAAGACTGCTTTAGATAACAACGATATTGAAACACTTAGAAACAAGATTGGTGAACTCGAAAGAGCAGCAGAAATGATGGCTTCAATGCAATCAGGTAAGACCCAAAGTGGTGCTGAACCAGAAGGCAATCAAACAGCAGATGATGTTGTTGATGCCGATTCAACAATGAAAAACTAGATTCAACTCATAAATCTTACGAGCGATGGGGCTTATGCCCCTTCGCTTTATTGGTAAAGAAAGGAGAGAACAATGGCAAAACGAGATTTCTATGAAGTCTTAGGCGTAAATAAATCTGCATCAAAAGATGAGATTAAATCAGCCTATCGTAAACTTGCTAAAAAATATCACCCAGATATCAACAAAGAACCAGGTGCTGAAGAGAAATTCAAAGAAGTCCAGGAAGCTTGGGATGTCTTAGGTGACGATAAAAAGCGTCAAATGTATGATCAATTCGGCATGGCTGCTTTTGAGCAAGGTGCTTCTACTGGTGGTCAAGGAAATCCATTTAGTGGTGCCGGATTTGGTTCTCAAGGTTTCGGCGGAGTTGATTTAGGCGATATATTTAATTCATTCTTCGGTGGCGGACGTCAAAGACGTGCAAACGTCGGTCCACAACGTGGAGAAGATACATTACAAAGAATCCGTATCCAATTTATGGATGCAATTCTAGGTAAAAAGGTTCTTGTTCCAGTTAGTTATGATGAACCATGTAAAACATGTGGTGGATCAGGCGCAAAAGATGCTTCTGCAATTAAAACTTGTCCGCATTGTAACGGAAAAGGTTATGTAAATGTTCAACAAAGAACACTATTTGGCGTCATGGATAGCCAACAAGTTTGCCCTGACTGTGGCGGATCTGGCAAAATCATTACCGATAAATGTCCAGATTGTGGCGGAAAAGGCTATGTTCACATTAAACGTGACATGGAAGTTAATATTCCGGCTGGTATAAACCAGGGTCAACAAATTCTTATTCGTGGAAAAGGCGCTCATGGTATTAATGGAGGACCAAACGGAGATTTATATCTCGAAATAGTTTTAATTCCTCATCCAAACTTCAAGCGTGATGGAAATGACATCCATATGGATGTACCAATCAGTTTCGTTGATGCGACACTTGGTAAGAAGATTGATGTTCCAACAGTTTATGGAACATGTGAAGTTGAAATTCCAGCAGGCACTCAACCAAATCAAATTCTTCGTCTAAAAGGACGTGGTATCAAAGATATGCGTAAAGGAACTCCTGGTGATGAATATCTCCACATTCAAATCAAGACTCCAACAAAATTATCAAAAGAACAGAAAAAACTACTTGAAGAATATCAAAAATCGGAAGGCAAAGAAGATTCGATATTCGAAAAGTTCATTAAATCATTTAAGAAATAGGATTGGCATTGCCAATCTTTTCTTTTGTTTGGTGTATTTAATTGTATTTGCTATCATTTTTGTTGCTATGTATGATCCAAAAACTAATAAGTTTCCATATCCAGAAGATACTGCAGCTCATTATCTTAAAGCCGATGTAATAAAAGAAATTGTTTTTGATGAAAATTACCATTACGTAAATAAATCTTTTGGTTTTAGATTCTTAAGAGCATTGTCCAGAATTCCTTTATTTTTAGTTGTCTTTTTGGCGCAGCGAATCAGAATGGGTTACAAAGTAAAAGGAAGAAAAAATCTTCGTAAAAATCGTAAACTCATCAAAAAAGGAATCATTTCAGTTTCTAACCATGTACATATGTGGGACTATCTTGGAATTATGTCATTAGTTAAACCAAGAAAACCTAGAATGCTTGTTTGGGATAAAAATGTTACAAGCAATTTAGGTGGAGCAGTTCGTATTGTTGGAGGAATTCCAATTCCGCCAAGCAATATGAGAGGTTTTGCAAAAATGTGCTATGAAACTTTTGATTTTGTCCAAAATGGTGGATGGCTACACATTTATGCCGAAGGCAGTATGTGGGAATATTACGCTCCAATTAGACCATTTAAAGATGGACCAGCCTATTTTGCGTATAAAACAGATCGCCCAGTTCTTCCGCTTGCATATTCATATAGACCAGTGGGTTGGATTAGAAAGAAAATATTCCATCAAATTGCCAAGTTTACATTAAATGTAGGAGAACCACTTTTTATTGATAAATCTCTTCCAAAAGATGAGGCAATTAAAAAACTTACCATTGAACTTCATGAAGCTGTTTGTAAACTTGCTGGATTAAAAAAAGGCGAGAATATCTACGAACCTTTATATAATAAAGAAAGTTCAAAACGTATCGATTATTACACTACAGAATATGGTATTGGATACAAAGGCAGTCACTAGTTTGGCTGCTTTTTTAAGCACGACATATTAATTATTTGCAATTTCACTTTATAAGTTAAATTACATTTTGTAAAATATTCAAGCGAGGAGATTTATATGAACAAATACATGCATATGGCAATTCTAGAAGCAAGAAAAGGAATCCGTAATGGTCACGGTGGTCCTTTTGGTGCTGTCATCGTTAAAGATGGTGAAGTGATTGGCAAAGGACACAACGAAGTTGTAAAGAACAACGATCCAACTTGTCATGGTGAAATGATGGCAATCCATAAAGCTTGCAAAAAGCTTGGCACTTTTGATTTAAGTGGTTGCGAACTTTATACAACTGGTGAACCTTGCCCAATGTGCATGGCCGCAATTCTTTGGGCAAATATCAGCAAAGTATATTACGGTTGTAATATTGTTGATACTGAAGATATCGGATTCAGAGATAAAGTCTTCTACGAATTCAATGAAAATGGTGGTAGAGAAAAAATGGTTTTCGAACTTGATCGCAAAGCCTGCTTAAAACTCTACGAAGAATACAAAAACATCGCAGATAAAACTGCTTATTAATTTTATTAATACTTATGGCTCAATGTAAATATTGTCACGCATCTATTACTCGTATCGACAAAGAAGTTTGTCCATTTTGCGGTGGAAAAAGACCATTAGATGGTACAGATACTTCTACACAAGACGTGACAAAGATCGTTGACCAATTAGAAAATGCTGTTGAAATTAAACACAAAAAGAGAGTTGTTGCTGCTATTTTAGCAGTTCTCTTTGGATTTTTAGGCGCTCCACATTTCTACTTAGGCAAAGTTAAGAAAGGTTTTCTTACAGCCTGTATTTGTTTAGCATTAATTGGTGGAGTTGGTTTTATTTTGTTCTTTGCCGTTAAATGGCAAAGCGTTTTTGCATTCTTAATTCCTTATTTTGTGGTAGAAGCTTATAGCTTATTTACTGCAGTTATGTATTTAACAAAACACAACATCCAAGATTCACATGGAGAGTTCTTAGAATAATATGCAAAGATATTTTGGCAAAATTATCGGTCGCCAAGTTTTACTTGAAGACAAAGATGTTTTTCATTTGACCCGCGTCATGAGGGCAAAAGTAGGCGAAAAAATCGAAGTTGTCAACGAGGGCGAAGTCTATCTTGCCCAAATTAACCGTTTTAAGCCCCTAGAAATCGACGTTGTGCGTCGTCTCAAGGAAAATAACGAGCTACCAAATAAAATCGTCTTAATCGCCGCTTTAATTAAGGGAGACAAGATGGACCTTGTTCTTCAAAAGGCTACAGAACTAGGTGTTGATGAAATTGTTTTACTTGAAACAGAACGCACTGTTGTTAAGTTTAAGAAAGATGAAAAAGAAGTTAAGATTAAGCGTTTTAACGCTATTCTTAAAGAAGCTGCTGAACAATCTAGAAGAAGTGTAATTCCACACTTATTTAGAATAATTGACTTCGATCATCTTAGTGATGTCGATGCTGATATCAAGATGATTGCATACGAAGAAGAAGCTGGTCCAACCAACTCTTTCAACAAAGTTGTTGAATCTATTAAACCAGGTAAAAAAGTTGCTGTTTTAATTGGTCCTGAAGGCGGTTTTGCTGAACACGAAGTTGAACTTGCAATGCACCTTGGTTACAAGAAAGTAAGTCTCGGAAAGAGAATCTTACGTGCTGAAACTGCAGCATTCTACGCTTTAAGCGTAATCGCTAATCATTTAGAGAAAAAGAATGCTTAAATTTATATCTCTTGGCTGTAAAGTCAACTCATATGAAAGCAATGCTCTTAAGGAGCTCTTTTTAAAAAACGGAATAAAAGAGGATGGAGAATACGACATTGTCGTAATTAATACTTGTTCAGTGACGGCAGTCGCAGATCAGAAATCACGTCAAATTATACGTAGGGAGCGTAGAAATGCGCCTAACGCAATTTTATGCGTTATGGGTTGCTATTCGCAAAAGAATGCTGAATACGTTAAGAAAGAATGTAGTGCTGATATTGTCGTTGGAACATCCAATAGAAACAAAATTGTCGATTTTATTAAAGAGTTTATCAAAGATAAAAAACAAATTGTTGCCATTGATGAAGATCCTAGAAAATTTAAATATGAATCTTTCGGAACAGTAGCAATTCCAAATTCTACACGTGCGTATGTAAAAATCGAGGATGGCTGCAACAATTTTTGTTCATATTGCACAATTCCCTACACACGTGGAGTCGCTCGTTCAAGAGACAAAGATGAAGTAATCAATGAAATTTCTACTCTAGTAGAACATGGATTCAAAGAGATTGTATTAACCGGAATTCATACAGCTCATTATGGGCTTGATAATAAAGGTTGTTCTTTTTCTGAATTAGTTGAGGAGATATGTAATATCCCTGGATTATATAGACTAAGAATTTCCTCAATTGAAGAGAGTGAAATTGATGACAAGTTCTTAGAATTGTTGGCAAAGTATCCATGTATTGCTCAGCACCTTCACATGCCTCTTCAAAGTGGTTCAAAAACAGTCTTAAAAAGAATGTGTCGAAAATATAACGTTGAAGATTATATTAACAAAGTTAATAAAATTACTAAAATTCTACCAAATATCTCTATAACGACTGATGTTATCGTTGGTTTCCCTGGAGAGACCGAAGAAGAGTTCCAAGAGACCTATGATTTCATTAAAAAAGTCAATTTTGCTGAATTACATGTGTTCCCGTTTAGCGCTCGTGAAGGAACAAAGGCGTACTCAATGCCGGATCAAGTAAAACCAGAAGTTAAAGCCGCTCGTGTTGATAAGCTTATTAAGCTTTCTGAAGAATTACATAAAAATTATGTAAATAGATTCAAAGGACAAGAACTTGAAGTCATCCTTGAGGAAAGAAATAAAACTACAGGTCTCTTAAGCGGATTCACATCTAATTATATAAAATTAGAGGCTGACTTACCTGATGAATATATTGGCAAAATTCACAAAATAAAAGTTCGATAAAATCTAAATAATTTAAAAGAATTTTGTACATAGTATGAAAAATGTTTGATTACCTTCTTGACTAATATATAATATTACACGGTCGTAAGGAGGAAATATGTATGGCAGTACCATTCAGGAGAACTTCGAAAACAGCAAAGAGAATGAGAAGAACCCATTTCAAACTCTCAGTCTCAGGATTAGTTAAATGCCCAAATTGTGGTGCAATGATTAAATCACACAACGTTTGCCCAATGTGTGGATATTACAATGGCAAACAAGTTGTTAGTAAGAAAGCTGAAAAAGAAGATAAATAACTTAAGTTATTAAAAGGAGAAACTCATGGAAATCGCAAGAATGATTGATCACACCCTTCTCAAACAAGATGCCTCAACCGAAGCAATCATTAAATTGTGTGCAGAAGCAAAAGAATATCATTTCGCATCCGTATGCGTAAACCCAGGCTTTGTACCTCTAGCCGCAAAAGAACTTAAAGGCACAGATGTCAAAGTTTGCACAGTCGTTGGTTTCCCATTAGGTGCAACATTACCAGAAAGCAAAGCTTACGAAGCAAAACTTGCTATCAAAGCAGGTGCTACAGAAGTCGATATGGTCTTAAACGATTCTATGGCTAAAGAGCATAATTACGCTTATATTGAAGACGAAGTAAGACTTGTTAAAAAGGCTTGTGGAAAGATTTTACTAAAAGTAATTCTCGAAACCTGCTTATTAACAGATGAAGAAATTACCGAATGTTCAAAAGCTTGCGTTAGAGCTGGTGCAGATTATGTTAAAACATCTACAGGTTTCTCAAAATGCGGCGCTACAATCGAAGCAGTCAGATTAATGAGAGCAGCAGTCGGACCAAATATTGGTGTCAAAGCAAGCGGCGGAATTCATAACAAACAAGAAGCCGAAGCAATGATCGAAGCTGGTGCATCTCGTATTGGCGCATCATGTGGTGTTGCAATTGTCAAAGGAGAATAATATAATTATTCCCGTTACGTACGAAAGGAAGTGAGAAAAAAATGCCAAAAATTGTCGTTAGAGAAAATGAACAATTAGACGAAGCTCTTCGTCGTTTCAAAAGACAAGTCAACAAATCCGGTGTTCTTCTTGAAGCACGTAAAAGAGAATTCTATCTCAAAAAAGGTTTGAAGAGAAAACGCAAATCAGAGATGGCTCGTCGTAAAACTTACTAATTAAGCATTTAAAAAGAAGGTCGATTAATCGGCCTTCTTTTTGTTTCTTATTTTATAAGAAATTAGATAATTGTTAAAATGTCAGTGAAGCAAGTTAATTCAAATGTTTCCATGATTTCTTTGCAAACATGTGAAACAACCATCTTGCCTTGTTTATCCATCGTTTTTTGGGCAAAAAGAATGGTTCTTAAACCTGCTGATGAAACATAATTTACATTTTCTAAATCAAGTTCAAGTTCTTTAACATCTTTAAGATGTTGTTGGAAATATTCGCTAAGTTCTGGTGATGTATTAGTGTCAATTCTTCCTTCAACACTAACAACAAGTTTATTTCCATCTCTTTTTTCTTTAATAGTCATTATTTTGCCCTCCAATTATAATTGTTTAATGAGTTCTAATATATTTTCATTATTGATTCGTTGATATTTTATATCATCGATAATATTTTTAACAATATAAATACCTAATCCACCTATTTTTCTTTCTGAAACTGAAGCGGCTAAATCAGGATCCTCTTTCTCTAACGGATTAAAAGCGGTGCCTTTATCTTTAATAACAACTTTTAGTTGTTTTTCGTCTTTTTTGATTTCGTAAAATATATCGATTATCCCTTCACCAGAAGGGTAAGCATATTTAGAAATGTTAGCAAAGATCTCTTCTAATGCTAGAGTTACTTGATAAATCTTTTTATGTTCAACTTCAATTTCTTCTAGAGAAGAAATGATAGGATCTATCATCTTATTGATTAATTCGACGTTTGCTGGTACCTGGTAATTATTCATTATCGTAACCTTTAAATTCTGCACATAACATAGTTATATCATCAAATTGATCAGCTTGACCAACAAACAAATCAATATCATCTTTCATATTTTGGATAATTTCTTGTGGTTGCATATCACGGTACTTGTTAAGTGTTTTTACCATTCTTTCACGTGTAAATTGTCCATTAGCAGAAGTGGCCTCAGGAACTCCGTCAGTATAAAGGAAGATTTTACTTCCTTTTTTAAGTTGAACTTGATAATCAACATATTTAACGCCTTTATACCAACCCACAACAAATCCGTGAGTGTCCTTAAATAATTCAAATTTGCCTTCATCATTTTGGATGGCAGGTTTTTCATGACCAGCATTGGCAGCAGTTAATATACCGGTTTTTAAATCTAAAATTCCAAGCCAAATTGTTACAAACATTTCATCTTGATTGTTTTGACAAATTTGATTATTAACTGAAGTTAAAACTTCAGAAGGTGATTTCCCCATCATTGCATAGTTTTGAACCATGATTTTGCATGCCATCATAAATAAAGCAGCAGGGATACCTTTATCAGAAACGTCAGCCATGACAAGACCTAGATGATAATCATCTATTAAGAAGAAATCATAAAAGTCTCCGCCAACTTCCTTAGCAGGTGACATTGATGCAAAAATATCAAATTCTTTCCTGTCAGGAAAAGCAGGGAAGATTGATGGAAGCATATGTTTTTGAATATTGGTTGCAAGACCAAGTTCTTTATTTGTAGAGAACAAATCTTTTTCATTATCAGAAAATAAGAACGCAAACATTAATACAACAGACATCATCATTGCGACATATTGAACGGCAACGCCTGTTTTATATCCACCTGAACCCATTGCAACGAGTGGAAGTCCCATAAAAATAGAAATAATAATTTTTGTTCTAATTTTTTCTTTAGAAAGGAAAATAGCAATGATTGTTAAAACACTAAAAATGACTGATGGAAATCGAGAAATGTACCATAAGTAGTGATCACCAGCTGCTTTACGATAATAGACTCCGTCTATAACTTTAAAATAAAGTGGATTTCCGACTGTAACAACAGGAATTAAAACAAATATTACAAGCGTAATAACACCAATCAAATAAGAAATCGAAATTACTTTTCCCTGGCTCTTTAATACGTGCGTACAATAAACAAAGAAAAAGAACCAAACAGCTGTTTCGTTTGCCCAAACAAGAGTCGCAAAAGTTTTATTTAACCAAGTTAATTCAGGAATCTTATCAACTAGAGCTTCACCGATATCGCATGCCATTAAAAAGCAAAGTACTGCGATTAAAGAAACGAATACTCGAGTGTAGCCACTTTGTCTTTTGTAAGATGGCAATATCGAAAACGTTACCATTACCCCAGCAAATATTGCTGCCAGTTCCGCGCCAGTATTAAATGTCAAGAAATGATCCATATTTCTTACACCTTTTAGTTCAACACCGAGAAGTGATGAGACTAAACATAGACACATAAGTCCGAATAACAAAGGAATAATCCAAGTTCTTTTGTTTAAAAATGTTGTTATTTTATTTTCTATAGCCATAATTACTAATCATTTTAGCAATATTTAATGAAATATTAAACACCTTTATTTCTAAGATTGTCCTAGAAAAATTAACAAGATGTAATATGAAATAATTTGACCAATTAAACTAGAGGAATCTGAAATGGTTCTTTTTTGTTTTTTACGACCTCTAAAAATATTAAAAAATTTTATTTATAAAATATTTTAAACAAGGTCAAAATAGCAGAAAGTCATTTTTTGGGTGGATAGATATAGTGAAGGGGGAAGTATTTATGAAGTACTTTATCTATCAAGGCAACGATCATGATTGTGGTTTTGCCTCACTAAAAATGCTTTTGGCTACACTTGCTAAAGACAAATCATATCTTTTTATTCCTAAGCCCACTAAGCGCGAATATTATAGTCTCGATGATTTAGTGCAAATAAGTAAAACTTATGGAGTAACTTTAGAAGGAAGCGGTTGCACAAAAGAATATTTCGATTGTATTAAAACTCCATCTTTAACTCTAATTGACGATAACCACGTTGTTATGGTGAAGAAAAGAAAGAAAAAGAGTCTTATCATTTATGACCCTGGTCGTGGTGTAGTAAAAATGAAGAAAGATGAGTTTTTAAGAAGATGGAGATGTGTTGTACTGGAGGCAGAAAATCCTGAAAATGTAATTAAAATTGAGAAATATAGACAACATGTTATTTCTCCAAAACTAAATTTACTCAGTTCATTAGTTTCTCTATTTTCGGCAGGTCTATTAATTGCGGCTTTTTATCTACTCAACAAGAGTGAAAACTTCTTATTTTCATTGGCATTTCTAGTTCTGTTTGTGTGCACTCAAATAGCAGAAAAATGTATTCTTTATAAACTTGTTTATACTTTTGATAAGGAGTATATTCCAAAATACTTTGAATTAAAGAAAAATTGTACTAAAGATAAGTACATTCAATTTAATGAATTTAAAAAACAATTTTTCACCTGCAATCGTCAAACTTTGGCATCGATTTTATTAGCGTTTACTGTTACATTTTTGCTTTGCTTCAATGATTTTAGAAATGTGTTTGTTCTATTAGCTTTAATTTTATTTAAACTCCTAGAATTAATCATGTTTTCAAAAAGTGGTGAAGAAACTAAAAATCGTATAGGCGAACTTGAAAATCAAGCATTTAAAGATGCTAGTTCAGTAAAAGATTTGGCGATCGAGGCAAGCTTCAAGGCTGATAAACTAATGTTTAAAGAAGGAATAAAAGAAATCTTTTACATCTTTTTGTCTTTTGCTTTTGCAGTAGCGATGATGTTTGTGACACAAAACATTGGATGTAACTTTGTTATTTTCCACTTTGTAATGTATTATGCAGGGTTTGTTTCTTACAATCAGTTGTTAAATAACCTTTCCTTTAGGAAAGAAAATGCCAAAATCGAACGTAGATTCTTCGATTCATGTAATTTATAGATATTTGAAGTGAAAGTATGATATAATACTTTTCCTTAAGAATATGGTAATAGATTTTCTGAACCAAGGTCCAAAGACATACGATTCTTACGAAGAATTGTTTAACGACTATTACGTTAAAATCTTTGATGAACTAAAATTAAAAGGCGAATATATTACCGACGTTACAATTGTTAATAACAAAACTATTCATAAAATTAATCGTGAATATCGTAACGTTGATCGACCAACTGATGTTATAAGTTTTGCCTTCTTAGATGAAAAATCAGAAAGAGAACTAAAAGGTGGTCCTGTTAACTTAGGGCAAATTATTATTTCTTTTGAAAAAGCTGAAGAACAAGCTAAAGAATATGAACATTCTCTTAAAAGAGAAATGGTGTTCTTATTCGTTCATGGCATGCTTCATTTGCTTGGATATGACCACATGAATGAAGCTGATGAAAAAATAATGTTTGAATTACAAGATAAGATTTTGGGAGGTCTCAAATAATGACAAAAGAAGAACTTATTGAAAGAGCAAAAGAAGCCAGAAAGCTTTCATATTCTCCTTATTCACATTTTGCTGTTGGCGCCGCTTTACTTTGTAAAGATGGTCGAGTTTTTGTTGGTTCAAACGTCGAAAACTCTTCATATCCTCTTTGCATGTGTGCTGAAAGAAACGCACTTTATATGGCAAAAATGAATGGCGTTCAGAAAGAAGAAATGGTTGCTCTAGCTTTAACGGCAGACACTGACGAACCATGTTCACCTTGTGGTGCATGTAGACAAGTTCTTAGTGAACTTTTCCCAAAAGATGCTCCTATCTATATGTCAAATTTAAAAGGCGATGTACAAGAGACTACAATTAGTGAACTTCTCCCATTTGCCTTTTCGGAAGACGCATTAAAATAATGAAAAGCGGCTTTGTTTCAATTGTTGGTAGGCCAAATGCAGGTAAGTCTACAATTATAAACGCTCTCTTAGAGCGAAAACTTTCAATTGTCACAGAAAAAGCCCAAACTACTCGTAATTCTATCAAAGGAATTTACGATGATGGAGAGTATCAAATTATCTTTATAGATACTCCAGGAATTCATAAAGCAAATCACTCACTTGGTGAATTTATGAATAAAGAAGCTTTAGATTCTGCTAAAGATGTTGATGCAAATGTTTTAGTGGTGGATGCTTCTAGAAGGTTTGATGAAGGCGATCGCTTTATTAATGAATCTCTTTCAAAAGACATTCCTTTATTCATTGTAATCAATAAAATTGATTTAATGAGGCTTCCTGAAGTTCAACAAATCAAAGCAAAATATCAAGAAATGTATCCAAAAGCAAAAATCTTGGAAGCATCTGCAATTGAAAACTTCGGTATCGAAGAACTTCTTAATGAAGTTAAATCAGTTATTCCAGAAGGTCCAAGATACTTTGCTGAAGATCAAGTCACTGATAAAGATTCTTCTTTCATGATTAGCGAAGTCATTCGTGAGAAACTTCTCAAATTGCTTAAAGATGAAGTTCCACACGACCTTGCAGTTCGTGTTGATGAGATTAAATCCAAAAAAGAGGCTGTTTATATTCGTGCAACTATAATAGTTGATAAGGAATCTCATAAAGGAATCGTCATTGGCAAAGGCGGCAAAAGAATTAAGGCCATTGGCATGAAAGCTCGTACCGATTTAGAAGAATATTACAATAAACGCATTTTCTTAGAATTATTCGTTTCAGTTAAAGAAGACTGGCTTAATAATCCAAGAATTCTAAAAGAATTAGGTTATAAATAATGGAATTTGAAGGTATTGTTATTCGCTCAACTTCTTATAAAGAAGGTTCGGCGATGATAAGTGTTTTAACCAAAGATAGAATTAGATCCTTTTTAGCGAAAGGTGTTTTAAAAATTACTTCAAAGAATGCTCCAAGTGTGAACTTATTCACAAAATCTAGATTCCAAACATTTAATGGAGAAGAAGGCGACTGGTTAAGAGTTGGAGAAGTTATTTGTTCCTATCCCAACATTACAAAAGATTTTGAAAAACTCGCTATTCTTGACTTCATTTCAGAAATAACGAATTCACTTATCGGAAGTGGAGATGCGAAAGACACATATGAGTTTCTAGAAAAGACATTAGAGTGTTTAAATGGAGAATTTTCTCCACTTACCGCTCTATTAATATATTTTGCGAAGGTTTTGAAAGCATCTGGTTATGGCCTTGATGTTGATTCGTGTGCTATTTGTGGTCAAAAACACGCAATAACTGCCTTATCTTATAAAGATGGAGGATTTATTTGTCAAAATTGTTTTGATGCCTCTAAACACGTCAAAACTGATCCGAGAAAATTAAAAATATTACGTTACATCTTTAAAGTAGATGTTCCTAATTTTACAAAAGTTGCTTTTAGCAATGATGAATGTAAAGCAATTATATTTGAGCTTTGCGAGTTCCTAAATTTTGTCTCTCAAATTGAATTTAAATCTCTAACTTTGTTAAAGCAAATATAATAAGTACACTTAAAATAGGTTGACAAGATAGTCGAAAAGTAGGATATTTATTGCTATCATTTTTAATGAGGACTATATAATATGGAAAAGAAATTTGATGAAATTGTAAATCATTTGATTACAAGTGGTTTTGTATATCCAGATTCAGAAATTTATGGTGGATTATCAAACTCTTGGGACTACGGTCCTTTAGGAGTTGAATTAAAAAACAACATTAAAAGAGCTTATTGGAAGAAGTTTGTCCAAGAATCTCCAACTAATGTTGGAATTGATGCCGCAATTTTAATGAATCCAGGTGTTTGGAAAGCAACAGGACACGTTGCAACCTTCTCAGATCCATTAATTGACTGCAAGTCATGTCACGCTAGACATAGAGCAGACAATTTAATTGAAGAACAATATCCAGACGTAGATGTTCACGGCATGAGTCAAGAACAAATGATGGAATTTATTAGATTAAATCACGTTAAATGCCCAGTTTGTGGTAAATCTGACTTCACAGACATTAGACAATTTAACATGATGTTTAGAACTCATATCGGTGTTACTGAAGCAAGTGAATCATTAGTTTACTTACGTCCAGAAACAGCTCAAGGTATGTTTGTTAACTTCAAAAATGTTCAAAGAACATCTCGTAAAAAAATCCCATTTGGTATTTGTGCTATCGGTAAAGCCTTCCGTAACGAAATTACTCCAGGTAACTTCATTTTCCGTGTTCGTGAATTCGAACAAATGGAATGTGAATTCTTCTGTAAACCAGGTACAGACCTTGAATGGTTCAAGTATTGGAAAGATTACAGCTTAAAGTTCCTTGAATCTCTTGGAATTAAAGAAGAAAACCTTCGTTATAGAGATCATGAACCAGAAGAATTAGCGTTCTATTCTAAAGGAACATGTGACGTTGAATATAAATTCCCATTTGGTTGGGGTGAAATTTTAGGTGTTGCTGATAGAACTGACTATGACCTTAAACGTCATATGGATGCTTCAAAACAATCCTTAGAATATTTAGACCCAGAAACTAATGAAAAATATGTTCCATATTGTATTGAACCATCAATGGGTGTTGATCGTATTTTCTTAATGGTTGCAACTGATGCATATGATGTCGAAGAATTAGAAAACGACTCTAGAGTCGTTATGCACTTCAAACCAAATCTTGCTCCATATCTTGCAGCAGTTCTTCCACTTTCAAAACAACAAAAGGAATTCGCAAGAGAATTACAACTTAAACTCGCCAAGAAGTTCCATGTCGTTTATGACGACACAGGTTCAATTGGCAAAAGATATCGTAGACAAGATGCAATTGGCACTCCATTCTGCATTACAGTTGATTTTGATACTGAAAATGATAACTCAGTCACAATTCGTGAAAGAGATTCTATGAAACAAGTTAGACTTCCAATTGACAAAGTCAAAGATTATTTGGAAGAAGCACTTGAGGAATAATTAATGGCAATTGATTTCGATTTAGTAAAAGAAATTAAACAACGTGCTGACATTGTTGATGTAATTTCATACTATTGTTCAACCGTGCAAAAGAAAGGCAAAGGCTATGTTGCTGTTTGTCCTTTTCACGATGACCATGATCCATCAATGCAAATAAGCAAAGAAAGACAAACTTTCCATTGTTTCGTTTGTCAAACTGGTGGTGATGTTTTCACCTTTGTTCAAAAATATGACAAATGTAACTTCGAAGAAGCTGTTAGAAAAGTTTGTGATATTATTGGTTTTGATGATCCACGATTACATAAGCAAGTTTACGCTAAAAAAATCGATGAGAACTTAGTGCCAGTTTATAACTGCATTAACGAACTTCAAAAGTATTATGTTTATGCTTTAACAACCGATGAGGGAAAAGCTGCTCGAGACTATCTCGAGAAACGTAAATTAAGCCAAGAACAATGTGCAAAATTTGGTGTTGGTTATGCGTTCAAAGACGGCAACATGACAATTGAATATCTTAAAGCAAAAGGATTCTCATTAAAGAACATCGAAAACACGGGCATTTGTAAAGCTCAAACCTCCGGAATGAGCGATAACAATCAAGGAAGATTAATTTTCCCTATTAAAGATGCAAACGGACAAGTCGTAGGTTTCTCTGCTCGTAAGATTAACGATGATCCAGAGGCACCAAAGTATGTAAACTCACCTGAAACTGTCATTTTTACAAAAGGTAACATTCTATATAACTATTATCTTGCAAAACAAAATGCAAGACATGATGGTTACATTTATGTTGTTGAGGGATTTATGGATGTTTTTGCCTTCGACACGATTGGAATTACTTCTTGTGTGGCCTTAATGTCGACAAAATTAACAAAACAACATATTGAATTATTAAGGAAATTAGGTGTTGAAATTAGAATTTGCTTAGATGGAGATAAACCAGGTCAAGCCGCCATGATGCAACTTATGGCACAACTTGATGAAGCTCGTCTTCCATACCGTTTAGTGTCTGTCCCTGGCGAAGTTCGTGACCCAGATGAAATTCTTAAACAAGATGGTGAAGATAAGCTTAAAGCTTATGTAAGTTCATTAGTTGATCCATTTAACTTCGCACTTAACTATTATCAAAACATTTCGCCACTCGGCTCAATTGAAGATAAAAAGAAAGTTATTCATCACTTCATGCCGATGATTGCATCACTAGATAGTCGACTTGTTCAAGATGATTACATCTATAAACTTGCGGAGGCGACAGGATTTACTTCTCAAGCAATCCGAAATTCACTTAAAGACTTTAGAAGAAAAACTACAACTAATGCTCCAGCATTAACTTATGTTAATGAAGAAGTTGATACTTCACTTAATTTAAAGAAAATTGATCGAGATGTTCGTAGACTCACCTTGGCAGAAAGAACAGTGCTTGATTTAATGTTTGTGTCTGATGAAGCAATTAAGTTTTACGAGCAAGATATTAAGTATTTCTATAACGAAGTTTATCGTGCTATTGCAAACTTCATATTGGAACAGCATAAATCTGCTAAAGATATCGATTCATCAGCAATGATTGATGAACTTAATACGCTTGATATTAAAAATAAAGATGAAATTATTTCTGAAATCACCGCTATTGGTTTTAGAAAAGACAAGGAACAGTATTCTAAAAAGATTCTAGAAGACTGCCAAGTCGTTATAAATGAAGAGAGAACTAAGATTTACGAGAAAAATCTCTTGAAACAAGAATGCGAAGGCAAATCTCCAGAAGAACAAGCTCGTATAATCGCAGAGTATCTCAAAAAGAAACAAAAATAGTCGTCAAATTGGGAGGACAAAAAATGGCTAAAGAAGAAGTAACAAAAACAGCGAAAACAACCAAAACTACAAAGAAGGAAACAAGCAAAGTTGTCAAAAAAGTAGTGAAGGAAAAGAAGGTTAAGTCTGCTGAAATTAGTGAAGATGATGAAGACATTGAATCATTAGATTCAATTAAAGCCCGCTTACTTAAGAAAGCAAAAGCTGATGGTAACGAAATTGAACAAGCTGAAATTCAAGACGCTATCTCATTTTTAGATTTGGAAGATAAGGATGTTGACGAATTAATTAACTACTTTAAATCCAATAATATCAACGTCATTTCTGATGAAGATGAAGAAGGCATTGAAGAACTCGAATTTGACGAAGACAGTGTTTCCATGGACATGGACGACGATGATGTTCCAGACGAAAAAGAACTTCAAGACATCTCAAAACTTGTTATTGGTGACGTTAAAGTAAACGACTCCGTTAAGATATATCTTAAAGAAATCGGAAAAGTTCCACTTTTAAATGCTCAGCAAGAAATTGAACTTGCCCAAAGAATTATTGCTGGAGATGAAGATGCAAAACAAGAATTAATTAATGCAAACTTGCGTTTAGTTATTTCTATTGCAAAACGTTATGCTGGTCGTGGCATGCCATTCCTTGATCTTATTCAAGAAGGTAACATGGGCTTAATTAAAGCAGTTGAAAAGTTTGATTATACCAAGGGATTTAAGTTTTCAACTTATGCAACTTGGTGGATTCGTCAGGCAATCACACGTGCAATCGCTGACCAAGCTCGTACAATCCGTATTCCAGTTCACATGGTTGAAACAATTAATAAGATTACAAGAGCACAAAGACAACTCGTTCAAGAACTCGGTAGAGATCCAACCGCAGAAGAAATCTCTGATCGGCTTGAAGGTGCTTTATCTGCAGCTAGAATTAGAGAAATTCAACGTATTAATCAAGAACCAGTCTCTTTAGAGACTCCTATCGGTGAAGAGGATGATTCCCACTTAGGTGATTTCCTTGAAGATAAGGAAGTTGAATCTCCAAGTGATTACACAACAAAATCACTCCTTAAGGATGAACTTAACGAGGTTATGTTAGAACTTACTGATAGAGAAAGAAGAGTCTTGGAACTTAGATATGGACTTATTGATAATCACCCAAGAACACTTGAAGAAGTCGGTAAAGTCTTTGGTGTTACCCGTGAACGTATTCGTCAAATTGAAGCTAAGGCTATTAAAAAACTAAGAACTCGTAAACGTGTTTCACGTTTAGGTGATTATAGAGAGATTAAAGGTTAATGGTTGTTTCCACAAGAATCAAAACTATTGGCGATTTTATTGCTAAAGGTGATGCTGTCGTCGATGTCGGCGCAGATCATGGTCTTTTTGAACTATATTTGATTGCAAAGCATCAAAATATAACCATAACAGCTATCGAAAATAAAATTGGCCCATATAAGATTCTTGAAAATAACCTAAAAGGCTTAAAAAATATAAAACTTTCCTTATCTGATGGCATTGCTTCTGTTAATAAAGAAACAAAAACAGTGGTAATTGCCGGAATGGGCGGAATAAATATTAAAAATATTTTAAATGCTCATCCAGATAAAGTTAAAGGTCTACAAAAAATCGTTATTGATGCCCATAGAGACATCGATATTGCAAGAAGAACAATCGTAAATTATGGTTTTAGAATTGTTTGCGAAAAAATAGTGTTTGAACAAAACAAATTCTATGTCGTAAGTGAATTTAAAAGGTCTGAAAAAGTACATAATTATAGCGAAAATTCTCTTCAAATTGGACATCAATTATACAAAGATGAATTGTGGCCAAAATATCGTGATTATTTAATTGAGACAAACAATAAAACAATCGAAAAAATCAAAGATTTAGATAACATGCAAGACAAAGTCTTGAAACTAATGAAAATGAATGAGAGATTAAGAAAATATGGAAAAAATTAAACTATTTAGAGAACTTGCTAAAAGATTTCCAAAATCCATCAAAAGTCGTGGTGATAGAATCGGTTTAATGACTGGAAAACTACCAGATAATATTAACCATATTTTGCTTTGCCTTGATTTCGATGGGTTTGTTCTTGAAATGGTTAAGAAAATGGATAAAAAACCAGACTTAATCTTAACTCACCATCCATTTATTTATGGTCCAAGAATGACTGTCTTAAATCATAACGAAACTAAACGTCGTGTTTGTGAAGCAATCGATAAATTAGGTATTCCTGTTTATTCAATGCATACAAACTTTGACACAGGTCGCGATGGCATGAATGATGCTTTAGCAGAAGCCTTAAATCTCAAAAATGTTCGCTCTTTGGAAAAGTGCAGAATGGCGCGTGGTGGTGAGCTAGAAAAAGCAATGGAAATCCACGAGTTTGCATTTTATGCAAATAAATGTTTAAATCTTGAGTATTCTCACCTTATTCATGGTGGCAAAAACGAGATTAAAACTGTCGCAATTGTCGGAGGTGGCGGTTCAAGAGAATTTAGAATCGCAATGGACGAAGGTTATGACATTTTCATCTCTGGAGATATTCCACATCATGCTAGAAGAGATGTTTTATCGGAGCATTACAATTTCCTTGACGTGAGCCACGAAATCGAAAGAATTTTCATGCCTCAAATGAAAAAAATACTTCATGAGATTGACTCAACCTTGAAGGTAGAAATAATCGATCACGAAGTAATTCCAGAATTAATTAAGTAAACTTGATTTAATTTCTTCAATAACCTCTTTAGGAGTTGATGCTCCAGAGGAAATTGCTATATGAGAAAGACCTAAAAGGTCTTTTTTATTTATTTCAGAAGCATTTTGAATAAGTTCAACCTTTTTATTTGGATAAAGGCCTTTTGCGATATTATATAACGTTCTTGAGTTATTAGAATTGATTCCGCCAACGACGTAAATAAGATCGACATCGGCATCAAGTTTTCCAAGTGCGAGTTGTCTACTTGTGGAGGCGCGACAAATTCCTTTTGAAATTTTGGCTTTTGGATATTCTTTTTCGATTTTCATATAAATATCAAAAACTTCTAAATGAGATAAAGTAGTTTGCGATATCACCAAAGGTGATTTACAGTCAATTTTTGGAATTTCAGGGGCTTTGTAGTCTATAAAAAGAACTTTATCAGAAATAGATAAAGCGGCAGTGGACTCTGGATGATTTTTAACACCAACATAAAATACATATGAATTTTTATTTAAAGCTTTTTGAATTTCTTTAAATGAATTTGAAACAAACGGACAAGTGGCATCAACAATCGTGTGACCTTTTTCAGTGAGCTTCTCTTCGACAGATTTTGAATGACCATGGGCTGTTAAAATAACGATTGAAGGTTCTGAAATCTTATCGACGAGTTGTTCTAAAGAACAATTTTTGTCGTAAATTGTCTTTATTCCGTGTTTTTCAAGTGTTCTTAAAGAATCCTCGTTATGAACAAGCATCCCTAAAACAACTACATTTTTAGTAGGGTTATTTTCTTTTGTTTCAATTGCCATTTTCATAGCGCGTTCAACGCCAGAGCAATAGCCATATGGTTCTAAAACTGTTACTTTCACGTGTCCTATAATACCACATTTCCAATTTTTCGTGTATAATTAGGCGCGGGAAAAATTATGTCATTCAAAGGAATTAATTTATCAGAACAAATGATCAAGTCTTTAAATAGACAAGGTTTTACTAACCCTTCTGAGATTCAACTTAGATCAATTCCAAAGGCTTTAAAGGGCGAAACTTTGATGGTTCAGTCTGCAACTGGAACCGGAAAAACTTTAGCTTTTTTAGTCCCGATTATTGAAAAGATTGATTTATTTAATCAATCGATTCAGGCAATTATTGTTGCTCCTACAAGAGAACTTGCTCAACAAATCTATGATTTCGCAATTCCTTTTGTGAAAGAATTTCCAATACTTAAAATTAAATTATTTAAATCAGGTATCGAAAGAGAAGAAAGCTCACAAGGCCTTTCAATTCCTCCACATATTGCTATTGGAACTCCAGGTAGACTTGCCGACATTTTAGTAGGTAAAGTCAGTCTTAAAGGAGTTAATACAATCGTTCTTGATGAGGCCGATATGCTTTTAAGAGAAGGTTTCTTTGGTGAAATTGATAAGATTGTCGAACAAACAAATAAACCAAGGTTCTTAGTTTATTCAGCCACATTAGAAAGCAATTTAGCACATGAACTTGAGCGTTATATTGGCCCAAATGTTCCAGTTATTAACGAAGAAACAATGACGGCTTCTAATGTCACACATTATCTTATTGATATTAGACATAATGATGTTTCAACATCATTGATTGACGTAATTGAGGCTATTAAACCTTACTTATTACTTGTTTTTGCGTCTAAAAAAGAAACTGCTAATGAACTTTATGCGGGCTTAAGAGCGAGAAAATATAAAGCCGCCTTACTTACAGGTGATTTAGATGTTCGCGAAAGAAAATCAATTATTAGAAGAGTTAAAGATGGCGAATTTTATATTCTTGTGTGTTCAGATATGGCTGCAAGAGGGCTAGATATTCCTGATGTAAGTGACGTTATTAACGTCGATCTTCCAAACAATCTCGAATTCTATTATCATCGTGCAGGAAGAACTGGAAGATTTAACAAAACTGGTAATTGCTACACATTCTATAACAACGATAAAACGGCAAAACCATTAGCCTTAATTCAAAATGGTGTTAAATTTAAGTACTTGGTACTTAGAGATAAAGAACTTGTCGTAGGAAAAGGTATTGAAAAATCTCATCCTACCAAAAGAAAGAAAGATGAAGAACTTGAGTCAAAGATTAGACAAGTCAAAGCTCAAACTAGATCAAAAGATAAAAAAGTTAAACCTGGTTACAAGAAAAAACAAAAAGAAGCTATTGAAAAGGTTAAACAAAAACATAGACGTGAAATTATCCGTAAGGATATAAGACGTCAAAGAGTAGAACGCTACAAGAGGGAGAATCAAAATGGATAAATTATTAATTGGTTCACACGTTTCAATGTCGGCCCCTAAATATTATTTAGGTTCTGTTGAAGAAGCTATTTCGTATGGTTCAACAACATTCATGTTTTATACAGGTGCACCTCAAAATGCGTTTAGATCTCCACTTGAAAAACTAAAAATTGAAGAAGGTCGTGCTCTTATTAAAGAACATGGATTTGATGAAGATAAAATTGTTGTTCATGCTCCTTACATCATTAATATTGCTAATCAATTAAACCAAAATAACTATGAAATGGCTAAATCAGTCCTTTTAAATGAAGTGAAAAGAACTGCTGGATTTGGCTGTAAAATCTTAGTTCTTCATCCAGGTAGCCACGTGAATACTGGAGTAGAAAATGGAATCGATTCTATCGTAAAAGCACTTAACTGGGTTTTATCTCAAGATGGAACTGATGTTAAAATAGCACTTGAAACAATGGCTGGAAAAGGCTCAGAAATGGGTACTTCATTTGAGCAAATGCAAGAAATTATTTCCAAAACAGATTATCCTGAAAGAATCGGAATTTGTTTAGATACTTGTCACATAAGTGACAATAATTATGATATCAATGAATTTGAATCGATTCTTGACAATGTAGAAAATACTGTCGGTTTAGATAAATTGCTCGTGGTTCACGTTAATGACTCAAAAAATCCAATCGGTTCTCATAAAGATAGACATGAAAACCTTGGATATGGAGAAATTGGTTTTGATGCACTTAATAAAGTCGTGCATAACCCAAGAATTGAAAGTGTTCCAAAGATTCTTGAAACTCCATTTGTTGATGATAAACCTCCATATAAAATTGAAATTGAAATGTTAAGAAATTCCGAATTCAAAGATTGGAAGTAACCCCAAATAAAAAGAATAAAAAATAGGCATTCAGTGCCTATTTATTTTGCATTTTTTCTTCTTTTAATTAACAAATATACAAGATAGAAAACCGAAATATACATTAAGAATAAAATTACAACAATCATTGGATAAAGAACTTTATTGCCTTTAACTAAATTATAGAAAATATCATATGGAGTACCGTCGCCTGCCATTAAGAACATATAATTATATGGAATAGTGACATCAGCAATATAAGCTAAAACACAGAATCCAATTAAAATTGAGAAGGAAATCCATATATTTTTTGTTTTCATGCTAGCCATACCAGAAATGATTATGTATAGCGACGCAAAACCGGAAATAGAATGAGTAATTCCAGACACCACATTATCAAAAGATAAAACTGGATATGCGGAATAGTTTTGACCAGCTCCATAAGTTCCAGCAAAGGCACCTAAAATGCCAAAAATAAACACAAAATCTAAAGCAGCTTCTTTAATTCTGCCTCTGGCAAATGCTGCTAAAGGTATAGTTATAAGCTGAATTGAACACAAAAATAGAGGCAGCATCCTAAGCACTGGCTCTAAACTAGCTTCTCTAGAACAAACAATAATAAATTTAAAAATTTCGAATGAGTCAATCAATATGGCGGACCATATCAAAATTTTATTTTTGCTTTTTTCGTCTTTTTTACGGTTTCTTAAACCAAGGAAAATGGCTAAACCGATCATTATTATCATTAATGATGAAACAAATAATAAATGCTGCCATGACATATAACCTTCAGGGGTTCTTTCATAACCGCCAAAACCAAAAAATTCTTTCATAAAACCAACCAATAATAAATCAATATTTATTAATTTCTTTAATTAATTCTCCAAAAATATTTTCATCTGAAACAGTTTTAATAATTGTTTCTTTTTTAAATATTACCCATTGACCTTTTCCGCCAGCACAACCAATATCGGCACGTTTTGCTTCTCCTGGTCCATTTACGATGCAACCCATAACAGCGACGGTTTTGTTAATATGATTTTCTTCAAGGTATTTAAGTACTTGCTTTGCAAGAGGAACTAAATTAACTTGAGTGCGTCCGCATGTTGGACACGAAATAAGATTTGGATAATCGTTTCGAATGTCTAAATCTTTAAGTAATCTACGACACGCTCTAACTTCTTCTTGTGGTTCATCTGATAATGAGATGCGAATTGTGTTTCCGATTCCATCAAGTAAAAGTGGTGCAATTCCAGCCGTTGATCTAATTAATCCGATGTCTTTTGGACCGGCTTCGGTGATTCCTAAATGAAGTGGATAGTCAAATTTTTCAGCCGCTAAACGATAAGCTTCAATGGTTTCTTTAACATGTGAACCTTTTAGAGATATGACTATGTCATAAAAACCATATTTTTCAAGTGTTTTAACCATTTTTTCAGCACTTGCGACTAATTCCTTAGCCTTAACTTTGTCTGTGCTGTTATTTATGTTTTTATCAATTGAACCTGAGTTGACTCCGATTCGGATTGGAATTTGTTTTTCTTTGCAAAGTTCAACTACTTGACGGACGTTTTCTTCTGATCCAATATTTCCAGGATTTAGTCTAACAGCAGCCGCACCTGAATTAATTGATTCAATTGCGAGCTTATAGTCGAAATGAATATCAGCGATTAGTGGAATGTTAATTTGTGAGACGATGTCTTTAATCGCTTTGGCATCTTCCATATCCAAAACTGAAACACGCATCAAATCTGCGCCTAATATGGCGCATTCATTAATTTGTTTAACAACTTCATCAACTTTTGAAGTCTTGATATTGCACATTGATTGGATAAAAACGCGTTCAGAACCGCCAAGGTAATAACGACCAATTTTTATCTTTCTAGTCTCGCTTCTATGGTGCATTTTCATACCAAGATTATAACAAACATAAAATATGTTGTAGATATATTTTAACTAATGTGGTATTATTTTTGTCGCAAAAGCAAAGGAGAACACCTATGCCAAGAGATCATTTTACACTTAAGTGCACAGAATGTGGTGAAGAAAACTACATCGCAAACAAAAATAAAAAAGAACATCCTGAGAGAATGGAAATTAAAAAATATTGTCCAAGATGTAAAAAACACACTGTCCACAAGGAGAAAAAGTAAGGATAAATCCTTATTTTTTTATTTATGATAGATATTTATTACTCTAGAGTCGGAGCAAACAGCTTTATTGGATATAACGAAAATAAAGAAGGTTTTCTCGTGGATCCAGGTTGCAACAACGAAGGAGTAATAACTGATCATATTAAAAAGCTAGGCATTAATATTGTCGCTATTTTAATTACTCATGGTCATTTTGACCATATTCATGCTTTAGAGGAAGTTTGTAAAGAATTTCCTAACGCAAATGTTTATATTTCGGTTGATGAGGCTGATTTCTTATCAAACACTGATTACAATTTATCAGCAGAACCAGAAGTATTAGAAGATGGTTATCATGAATTAACCTATATTCCAACTCACCTTTTTAAGGTGAATGATGGAGAAATCATTAAAGAAGCTGGTTTTGAAAATAAAGTCATCGCAACACCTTTCCATACAAAAGGATCGGTTTGTTACTATCTTGAGTCAGAAAAAGCATTATTTACAGGTGATACGCTCTTCTTTACAACAATTGGTCGTACAGATCTTCCAACTGGCTCTACAAGAACTATAGAGTCTTCGCTTGCAAAATTAAAAGAACTTCCAGATGGTATTAAAATTTACCCTGGTCATGGTGCTTGCACTAACCTCGATAGAGAGAAGAAATATAACGCTTATTTGAAAAATATCTAATATTTAGATATAATTTTATCGATTTTGGAGGGAAAAGATGAACGTTACAGAATTAAGACCTGGTAACTATTTCTTAGATGAAGGTAATCTTTATCAAGTAATAGACATCCTTTTAAACAAAACCGCCATGAGAAAGATGGTTGCCAAAGTCAAATGTAAAAACCTTCGTACAGGCGCGATTATCGAGCTTGCGCGTAATTCTGGCTATGATGTCGAGAAAACATCCATTAGCAAGAAGAAAATGGCTTATTTATATGATGCTGGTGACATGCTTGTCTTTATGGACAACGACACATTTGATCAAATTGAGATTGCTAAATCTAAATTAGAATGGGAACTAAACTTCCTAGTAGCAAACTCTGAAATTGACATCGTTTTCTATGAAAACGAGATACTTGGTATTTCTTTACCACCTACCGTTGAACTCACAATTGCTGATTGTGAATTAAGCGTTAGGGGTGATACCATTAATAAGGCTTTAAAGTTAGCTACATTAGAAACCGGATGGGAACTTAAGGTGCCAATGTTTATAAACGCTGGTGAAAAAGTCCTTATCCGCACAGACACAGGCGAATACGCAGGCCGTGCATAGGAGAAATTAAATGAAATTAGTAGTATTAGACGGAATCGGAACCGGTGCATTAATCGGAATTATCATCGGTTGTCTTATCGTAGGACTCATCATTGGATTCTTCCTCTCGCGTTGGTTCTTCAAACGCGAGCTCAAGAAAAATCCACCTATCAATGAGAACATGATTCGTGCTATGTTCATGCAAATGGGACGCAAGCCAAGTGAGGCTCAAATCCGCGCAGTAATGAACTCAATGAAACGCAACCAATAAGACAAAATAGCAATGGTGGAGCGCTCCAAAATGGGGCGCTTTTTTCATGCCAAAAATTGATCAAAATTGGACTTAATTTTTCATCAAAAGTTTCTTAAAAAAATTTAAAAAAATGTGTCAAGATCAGAAGGTCGAAAATCGCATTAAAGAGGAGGAAATGAGGTGAGCTAGACAAATGACCCAGCAAAGAAAATTCGTCCTCTTAATGAGCCTGTTTTACTACACACATATTTTTGAAAGATAGCAATGGTGGAGCGGAAAACGTCAATTATAAAAATGTCAATTAAAAACCCCCATTTCATCGAAACAATTTGGAGTTTCCACAATGGAGGTTTGAGTTAATTCACAGTAAATAAAACTACTAATTTTCTACTAAATTTTACAGATTTTTTCATTTCATCCACTTAATTTTGTTCTCGTTACCGGCGGCTAATTTTCTAATGTTTGAGCGATGTCTGAAAATTAAAATACCACTCATTAAAGTTGAGATGATTGCGTACTCTAAACTTGCATTTGCCCAGAGCTCAATTAGACCAAATCCAACGAAACAAAATGACATCGAAATTAGGGCGTATTTTTGGACAAGAAAAATGACCCAAGAAAGGACTGCTAAAACGGCTGATCCAACCATTGAAGAGAGGGAAACATACTTAGTTTTTTTGAGTGTAATTCCGAATGTAAGGAACCCCAAAATAAGGGAGGCCCAACAAGTGAAAAGAGCGAATCCGGCATAACTCGCGACAGCCTTTCCGCCTCTAAAATCAGAGAAGATTGGCCAGCAGTGCCCGAGTGTTGCGCCGAGTGGGGCGAGCATAATTGCAATCCCGCCATCATGGACAAGGTAGCCGCCTGGTTGTTTATAGAAAAGTTCCTTAATTCCGCAGAAATTGATTAATACCCATACCAAAATCATAGGCAAAATGGTCTTGAAAGCATCCAAAATGATGGTTGCAGCACCCAATTTCATCCCATAAAGTCGTCCAACATTGGTTCCACCCGAGTTTTTCGAACCATTTTCACGTGGATCTTCGCCTCGAAAGAGTCTACAAAGTATGACTCCAACAGGAATTGAACCAAAAAAATAGCCAAAAATTAATGAGGCTAAACAGACGATTATATTATACAAGATAATATCCATGAAATTTCTCTCCTAAACCACCTAAAGCATACACAAAAAGTGCTTTAGATTACAACAAATATTTTGTTATAATCAAGTCTTGGAACTTAGATAGGTAAGCGAAAAACATGTCAGAAATTACAGCAAAATCATCATATACATCGGCAGATATTGAGCTTTTAGAAGGCCTTGCTGGCGTCAGAAAAAGACCTGCAATGTATATCGGATCTACCAACTTAAATGGTGTCCATCATTTGGTGTGGGAAATCATTGATAATGCTGTTGATGAGGCTTTAAATGGCTATGGAGAAACCATCAGAATTACTATTCACAAAGATGGTTCTTTAAGTGTTGAAGACGAAGGAAGAGGAATTCCTGTTGATATTCATCAACAGACTCATATGCCTGCTGTCCAATTAATCTTTACAACACTACATTCTGGCGGCAAGTTTTCTAATAAAGCTTATCAATCATCTGCTGGTCTTCATGGTGTTGGTTCCGCAGTCACAAATGCCTTATCCGAATACTGTGATGTTACTGTTTTTAAGTCTGGATCGATTTATCACATTAGATTTGAAAATGGCGGAAAACTCGTTACTCCTCTTGAAGTTCTTGGTAACACCAAGAAGAGAGGTACACTTGTCCGCTTCAAACCAGACTCTAGAATCTTCTCAACAACCGATTTTAAATTTGACATTATTTCCTCACATATTCAGGAAAGTGCCTTCCTTTTAAAAGGCGTAAAATTCTTACTAACTGATGAAAGAAGTGGAGAAAAAGTCGAGTTTTGTTATAAAGACGGTATAAAGGAATATATAAGCTCTCTTGAACATGACAAAAACATTATTGGAGACATTATTTCTTTTGAAGGAAAAGAAGATTCTATATCTATAGATATAGCAATGCAATGGGCTGCTCAAGATTATGGTGAGAATATTTACTCATATGCAAATAATGTACGTACTAGAGATGGTGGTACTCATGAGCAAGGTTTTAGAGCAGGATTAACCAAAGCAATTAACGATTATGCTGAAGAAAATGGCCTAATTAAGGGTAAAAATAAGTTAGAAGGTGGGGATATTCGTGAAGGTTTAACCGCAATTATTTCCCTAAAAATACCTGAAGAAAAGCTCGAATATGAGGGTCAAACCAAGCAAAAATTAGGTACACCTGAAGCTTTACCAATAATTACTAACTTTATTTATAATAACCTAAGTTATTATCTTGCTGAACACAAGGAATTTGCAGTCACAGTAATTAAGAAGTGTTTAGACGCTCAAAACACCAGAATTGCAGCTAGAAAAGTCCGTGATGAGATGCGTTCTAGAAAAACTATCAAACAAGACATAGTCTTGTCTGATAAGTTAACACCTGCAGCCTCGAAAGACTATGATAAGAACGAACTTTTCATAGTTGAGGGTGATTCTGCGGGTGGAACAGCGAAAAAGAGCCGTGATAGAATACATCAAGCCATATTACCACTTCGTGGTAAACCACTAAACACTTTTGGCCTTCCTATCGACAAAGTTCTTAAAAATGAAGAATGTGCAACATTAATTAATACCATCGGAGCAGGCGTAAAAGAGACATTTAATGCCGATAATTCCCATTATGGGAAAGTTATTATTATGACTGATGCTGATACTGATGGTGCTCATATTCAAACATTACTTATCACTTTCTTTTATAACTTCATGAAACCACTCATTTTGAAAGGAAAATTGTTTGTTGCAATGCCTCCTTTATACAGAATTTACAAGGAAGTTAATCACAAACAAGTTTACGAATATGCGTGGGATGATGAAGGTTTAGATGAGGCTAAAAAACGTATCGGTGCAGGTTGCAAAGTTAACCGTTACAAAGGCCTTGGTGAAATGAATGATGATCAACTCAGAGAATCAACAATGGACCCAAAAACTAGACAACTTTTGAAGGTTACAATTGAGGATTCTTTGCTCGCAGAACAAAGACTTATTACCCTTATGGGTAATGACCCACAAACTAGACGTCAATGGATCGAAGAAAATATTAACTTCAACGAAGTTGACTCCTTTATTGAGGAGGTGAAGTAAAATGGCCAGAAAAGCTATTACTCCAGAAGTAGAAATCGTTGAAAATATTCACTCCGAAACCCTTGAAGAAATCATGGGTACCCGTTTTGCAACTTACGCAAAATATGTCATCCAAGATCGTGCAATTCCAGATGCAAGAGACGGACTAAAACCAGTTCAACGTCGTATCATTTTTGCTATGTACAAAGATGGCAATATTTTCACTCGTCCAACAAGAAAATGTGCCCATACAGTTGGTGCTGTCATGGGTGAATACCACCCACATGGTGACTCCTCAATCTATGAGGCATTAGTAAGAATGTCTCAAGATTGGAAATTAAATAATCCACTTATCGATTTCCAGGGAAATAATGGTTCAATTGATGGTGACGTACCTGCTGCATACCGTTATACAGAGTCAAGATTAAGCCAAATTGCCGAAGAAATGGTGCGAGATATCGACAAAAATACAGTTGATATGGCGCTTACCTTTGATGACTCTCAATTTGAGCCTGTTGTCTTACCTTCTCGCTTCCCAAATTTACTAGTTAATGGAACCGAGGGAATTGCGGTCGGTATGGCAACAGATATTCCTACACATAACCTCAGAGAGGTTATTGATGCAATAATTTACCGCATAAATCATGCTCGAGTTGAGCCTTTAGATTTGATGGAATTTATCAAAGGTCCAGACTTCCCAAGTGGGGGAATTATTTACACTTCAAAAGGCCTCCAAGACATGTATTTAGAGGGTAGAGGACGTATCGAAATCGCTGCAAAAGCGGAGATTATCGACAATAACAAGGAAAAATCTATCATTGTTACCGAAATTCCTTATAAAGCTCAAAAAATTGCTCTTGTTCATGAAATCGACATGCTAAAACATAACAATGTTTTACCAGGTATCGCTGAAGTTCGTGATGAGTCAGATAGAAATGGAATTAGAATTGTAATTGAAATCAAAAAAGAAGCAAAAATTGACGTAATTTACAAATATTTGATGACAAAATCTGGCCTAAAAATGAGCTATTCTGCCAACATGGTAGCCATTGTAAACGGCTCTCCAAAGACCATGAATTTGCTCGATTTTGTTGACTCATATATCAACCATCAAGTTGATGTAATTACCCGTAGATCAACCTTCGATTTAGCCAAATCTAAGAGTCGTTTGAGCATCGTAAATGGCCTTATAAAAGCCATCTCAATTGTAGACGAAGTTGTGGCCGTAATCCGCGCTTCAAAAGACAAACAAGATGCCAAGAAAAACCTTCAAAATAAGTTTGGATTTTCAGAGGAACAAAGTGAAGCAATTGTTATGTTACAACTTTATAAGTTGTCTAACACCGATATTACGACTTTGGAGAACGAGAAAAAAGGCCTTGAAGAGAACATCGATTTTCTTAATGGAATTCTCTCGGATAGAGCCAAATTAAACCGTCTTTTGATTAAAGATTTGAAGGCTATTTCTGACAAGTACGGACACGACAGAAAAACACAAATTATCGAGAAGGAAGAAAGCAAGCAAATTGACGTCCGTGACCTCATCGCAAAAGAGGAAGTTGTGGTTGCAGTTTCTCGTGATGGTTACTTCAAACAATCAACTATTAAATCATATGCAAGTAGTGGAGAAAAACCACTTCCAGGTTTAAAAGATGGAGACGTATGTATTTTTGCTGGAAATTGTATGTCAACCGACTATTTAGTCAGTTTTACTAACTTAGGTAACTTCCTTTATATTCCAGTTTATGAACTTCCAAATGGAAAATGGAAAGATGAAGGAAAACACATCAATTTTAAAATTAATTTAAATCCTAATGAAAAAATAGTGCGTGTGTATGCGATAGAAAAATTTAGAAACGACTTATTCTTCGTACTTGTTACAAAACATGGACAAATTAAGCGTTTATCTTTAGATAACTTCTCAGTAATTCGTTATTCAAAGGCACTCATCTGTATGAAGCTTCTTCAAGATGATGAAGTCGTTGATGTTGCATTTACTGACGGAAATAGTGATTTGATGCTATTTACAAGTGACGGAAATGCCACCTTCTATAACGAAAATGAACTACCAAATGCAGGTATGAGAAGTGGCGGTGTAAAAGGCATCTCAAAATTAGGTCATGCCGAGGTTGTAAACTTACTAGCTTACCCAACGGGTAATTATTCTGGAAAAGTGGCTTTAATTACCGACAAAGGAGCTGTCAGAATTTATGACCCAGATAAGACCAATTTAGTGACTAGATTAGGCAAGACTTCACAGGTGTTTAAATCATTCAAATCTGATGAACATAAATTGGTTTATGCCTTCAAGTTAGATACAAGCGAAGAATCTAACTTAGTTAGATTACTTACCAATATGAAGGAAGTTAAAGAAATCACAATTACTGATTATCATTTGACTCCAATGGACTATTATTGCCATGATTCAATTGATTTAGGTAAGAAAAATAGACTTGATATTCCATTTATTGAAGGAAAAGATAGAATTCTTGCCAAAACCGTTTCTCATATGATCGAAGTTCCAGTTGTTCAACAAGAGTCAGCCCAAGAAGTTGAAAAAGTAAATGAAGTTCCTTCAACGAAGGAAGAAGATATTCCAGAAAAAGGATACACTCAAATTTCAATCTTCGACGATGATGAGGATTTCTGAGAATAAATTCACATAATTAGCACCCATAAAACGGTGCTTTTTATATGCGCGTTTTATAATTCTTGTTAGAAAACTTTTTGTTTTTCTAATTTTCATTTATAATTACCATATATGCTTAAACGATTTATTCCATTCGCTCACGCCCAATCGATTTTTGAAATCGATTTGAGTTTCTATAAAAAGCTCGGAATAAAATACGTGTTTGTAGACCTGGATAACACTCTTGATTCTTACAAACAAGCAACTCCATTAGCTAGAGCTAAACAGCTAAAAGAAATTTTAGAGAAAAACGGAATTGAACTTATTATTGTTTCAAATAATACAGGAAAGCGTGTTACTAAATATTCTTCTGAACTAGGTGTTCAGCATTGGTCGAGTCTTGCTAAACCATTCGCATTTAGAATCACAAAGATTATGAAGCGATTAGGAATTAATAAAGACGAAGTTATAATGATTGGAGACCAAATAGTTACAGACATTAGCTGTGCTAATGGAGCAAAAATTAAATCTGTCTTAACGGAAAAGTTAGTCCCCGAGGACCAACCAACAACAAGATTTAATAGATTATTTGATAATCCGTTAAGAAGAAAACTAAAAAGAAAGAATTTACTCAAAGATTGGAGGCAAATCTAATGGAACAAATTTCAAAGGTAAGAAAATGCTACTTCTGTGGTGCAACACTTCAAAGCGAGGATCCAAACAAAGAAGGTTATGTTAACCCAGAGGTTTTAGAAAACCCAACTCAAAACTTTGCATTCTGTCAAAAATGCTTTGAAGCTGAAAGATTCCGTGCTTTATCAAATGAACCTTTTATCGATTATGAATTTATCGATGTTTTAAAGGAAGCAAAGAGAGATGATTGCCTCTTAGTTTACATAGTAAACTTATTCTCATTTGAAACTTCCTTCTCTAAAGAAGTTATCGATCTTATTCAAGGAATGAAAATAATGGTGGTCGGTACCAAATTCGACTTACTTCCAAAAGGCACTGTTAAAGAAGATATCCAAGAATATGTCGCACACAGATTCAGAGTTGCAGGCTTAAAAATTCAAGCTTCTGATGTCTACATTATTTCTTATGATGATGAAGACTCAGTTAGAGAAATCTTAACTAGAATCTTTGAACTTAAGAACGCTAAAAACGTATACGTTATCGGTTCAGAAGCTTCTGGTAAAACAGCAGTTATTAACTCATTCTTAAAGATTTATTCCAACTTATCAAATGGTAATATAGTTACTTGTAACTATAAGAATACGCATTTGAAGGTTATGCAAATTCCAATGACCAATAAATCTTCAATGTATGAAACTCCAGGTATTTCAATTACTAACTCTATTTTGTTTGGACTTGACGCTAAAACCTTAAGAAGCATTTATTTAACTGAACAAGTTGAACCACGTGAAATTTCAATCACAAAAGGTCATTCAGTTTTTATTGGCGGCTTAGCCATTATTGAATTACTTGAAGGAGACAAACTTGAATTAACATGCTATTTCCATAAGAACGTTCAACTTAATAGAAGCCACGTTAGCGATGTTGAATCGAAGTTTATTAAACTTAATAAGAAGGGCGAACTTGTTCCGTCTTTATCAAAGATAAAGTCAACAAAAGATATGGAAGTGTTTGAGATCGCAATGACAAATAAAACTCCAACATTTAGAGACTTAGGATTTTCTGGTCTTGGTTGGGTTAATATGAAAGCGACAAATCAAAAACTTAGAGTTTACGTTCCAAAAGGCGTTTCAATTTATACCTCAAGACCAAAAATTAAGAGATAATGAAAAATTTTGTTGTTTTTGGCGGGACATTCGATCCTGTCCATAACGGACATCTTAGAATTAGTGAAAAGGCTGCAGAGAAATTTAACGCTGCAGTTATTTTCGTTCCAGCCAAAGCACCAAGATGGAAAACTCCAGAAGAAACATCTAATCAAAGATTAGATATGCTCAAAATTGCCTTAAAAGACGCAAAATTTGAATATGAAATTTGCGACTATGAATTAAATAGCAATGCAGAAATTAATTATTCAATTGATACTATTAAGTATTTAAATAGTCTTCATAAAGAAGATAATTTGTATTTTTTAATTGGCGCTGATCAAGTTGAAAAGTTTAGGGATTGGAAAGATGCCAAGGAACTTTCTAAAATCGCGCGTATTGTGTATGTAAATAGGCCTGGATTTAATTTAGATTCAGACATTATTAAAGAATTTAATATGTTGGATTTACAGTTTTTAGAAAGCGGTGCAGTTTCATCAAGTTCAATTAGAGAAATGAAGTCCGTTGATCTTCCATTTGATGTATTAAAATACATTGAGGATAATCGTCTTTACTTTGTAAAGAAAATAGCAGAATTAATTCCTGAAAAGCGTTTAAACCATTCAATTGAAGTTGCTAATCTTGCCTTAAAGGTTGCCCAAGTTAATAAACTTGAACCTTTAGAAAAATATTATTTCGCTTCTTTAATCCATGATATTGCCAAAGGTTGGAAGAAAGAAAGCGAAAATATGATTGCAATTATGAAAAAGCATTATCCTGAATATTTAGACATTCCAAGTTTTGCGTATCATCAATTTGTTGGAGAATATTTAGCAAAAGCTAAACTTGGAGTTAATGATCCAGAAATTCTAGATGCAATCAAATTTCACTGTACCGGAAAAGCAAATATGTCTCCACTTGGAATGGTTGTTTATGCTTGTGACAAGATTGAACCAACAAGAGATTTTGATTCAACTTGGTTAATTAACGCTTGTATGAAAGATTGGAAAGTTGGATTTTTAACAACCTTAGAAGACAACAGAAAATATTTACTCGGAGCCAAAAAAGATATCACAAATAGACTTACAGATGAATGTTTTGCTATGTATTTAAAATAATTTGATCTTTTTAATTATATAACAACTTCGCATAATGTCTATTATGTTAACCAAATAACAAAAAAGAAAGAATACATCGAAATAATTTAAATTAGAAAAAGCGCATAATGTGCGCTTCTTTCTTTAATTTTTAATTCAAATTTACTTGATAAAACTACTAAATATCTACTAATTGACCTTAATTCTACACTATTTTGCAAGCCTTGGATTGATGACCTTACTTTTAAAAATTGAAGCACAAATTGAGACGATTAGCACCAGTATTATTGCCATCAAACTGTAAGCGAACATCGCTGTTAAGTCTGTTCCATCTAGCAAATTGGAAATTTTGATCATCGTTCCAATACCACCTTTTGTGATTCCGGTAATTATTTCAGCCATGATTTCAACCTTAAATGCCATACCAAACGTTGATAATAAGCCGAGTGATATGAATGGCATACCTAAAGGTATTTGTACTCTCATAAGCGTTTTAAACTTACCTGCACCATCAATTTGAGCTGCATCTATCATCGATTGACTTGTTGATCTTAAAGCAGAGACTACTGATTCATAAAGGATTGGGAAACACATCACCACCACAACAAAAGCTGGAGCGTTTCTACCTCCAAACAAGACAATAAACAAAAATACGAATGTTGCAGTCGGAGCAGCTTTTAAAAATGTTATTACTGGAGTAAAGAAGTTATACAAAATCTCACTATTATTAACAATTATTCCTAAAAGGAATGCTAATGCAAATGAAACAGAAAAACCAATAATTAAACGAATAATTGAGAATCCTAAATATCTATACGTTGATTTCTTGCCTAATAACTCGAACATGAGTTTAAAGGTGTTGTATGGTGAAGGAAAAATCATGTTGTTTAAATCGATAATTGCAGACACCAAAAACCAAACTCCTATTAAAAATAGGAATCCGAGAAAAAACATAAAATATTTATTACTCAATATTTTCATCAGTGATTGGATTTACATTAAAGATTGTAAGGAATTTATTGATATCGTCTTTAATTTCAGATGCCAATTTGCAACCAAGACCCATCTTATTTCCGGCGTCCATTGTTTTCACTGCATACTCAGGTTCTACACCAAAAATAGTTGCGGGTTCATCAACTTTATTCATGTAAGTTGTAATATTTTCAGACTTTTTAATCATATGATTAATTGAGTCTTCAATTGTCTTATAAATAGCTTTCTTAACAACGTTTTCTTCAAGTGCGCTACGAACAAAAACAGATGCTTGTGTAAGCATTAAGCCTTCGCTTTTTGTCTTATAAAGATCTTGCAAGTTGGCATAAACACTTGCAGTTGGAGTTGTTTCTAATACTTTAGTTAATGCTGGCTCTGCCAAGAATACATAATCAACATCTTTTGACTCATCTGCCAAATTTTTGCCTGTCTTAAGACATTTCGCGGCATCAGCTGCACCACTTACATAGTGCAAAGCACTATCTAATTCTGTTCCATAGACATAATGGAAGATTTTATCTGGAACAGCACCTTGTTGGAAGGAGACGATATAATCATCTGCATCCATTTCACCATCTTCATCTTTTCCTGTTGATGCAACGTATAAATTACCAAATGTAATTGTGCAAAGCATCTTATATGGAACTTTTTTGGCGTTAATCGCTGTAACACCAACATTAGTTGGTAAAACAGCAACATCCACTTGTTCAGAAGCCATCATTGGAACAATTGTCGATGGATCTGTAACAGTTTCAAAACCATTTAAATCCGCAAAAGCTGCCATAGCAATTGCAGGAGCACCTGTTGGAACAACAAAGCGGAGATCTTTATATTTATTTTTTCTCGAACATCCACACAATACCAATGGTATTAAACTTAATAGAACCACTTTTTTCATAAGCCTATCCTCTTTTCTTGTGGAAATATAATATTTTATATTGCATACTTAATATGTGATTTGAATCACGCATTTATATGGAAAACAACATTTTATCGACTTTAACTAAAGAAGAACGAAAGTTTCTCGAAGTAAAAACGCTTAATAAAGGCGAGTTTTTATTTAGGGAAGGACAATTATGCACTCACGTTGTAATTGTTGTTTCTGGGCAGATTAAAATTAGTTCTATGAACTATTCAGGAACAGAAGTTATATTCAATGTGCTAAATAAAAATGAAATGTTCGGTAATAACCTCATTTTTTCTGATAATCCAGCATATAAAGGTGATGTTGTTTCTTTAAAAGACTCCACCATTGTTTTGATCAAAAAAGAAAATTTAGAGCACATATTACAAAGTAATAAAGAATTTTTACTTATGTATTTAAACATTCAATCTAACTTTGGTAAGAAACTTAATTCCACTATTAAAATGCTTTCGTTTTCATCCGCTGAAGAACGATTCAAATTTTATTTGCATGAGAACAAAGGTGAAATTGAATATAGAACCGTTACCGAATTAGCGGATATTCTTCATCTAAAACGTGAGACATTATCTCGAGTTCTAACTATGTTAGAAAAAGAGAACGTCATCAAACGTTCTCCTCATAAAATATTTAAGTTAGATTAATCGTTTAGCAGTTCTTTAATTGGACTTCCGATTTGATTGGAAGTCTTTTTTAAACCGAAGTTTTCAAGAATTGTCGCGCCGATATCAGCGAAGCATTCTCTTTCTTCAAGATACTTACCATTTTTGAATGATTTGCTGTAAGCAAGGAATGGAACTTTTTCTCTAGTATGGTCTGTTCCTGTATGTGTTGGATCGTTACCGTGATCAGCGGTTACAATAATTAAATCGTCTTCTTTAGAAACTTCCATGAGTTCTCCTAGACGCACATCAAAATCTTCAAGAGCTTTTCCATATCCAATTGGATTACGTCTATGACCATATTCAGAATCGAATTCAACTAAGTTGATGTAGCATAAACCTTCAAAATCATGGTTTTTACATTCATCAATTGTTTTATCCATGCCATCCATATTAGAAACTGTTTTTTGTGTTTTAACAACGCCACACATATTGAAGATATCAGCAATCTTACCAACACAGGAAACCATATAACCATTCTCTTTTAGAATATCCATAGTTGTTGTGCCACTTGGAGAGACAGCAATGTCGTGTCTATTTGGAGTTCTCTTGAAACTATTTTTGTCTTCGCCAACGAATGGACGAGCAATAATACGACCTACGTAATATTCAGGTCTCATACAAATTTCACGAGCGATTTCACAACATCTGTACAATTCTTGTACACCAGTTGTTTCTTCATGTGCAGCAATTTGAAGAACAGAGTCTGCTGAAGTATATACAATAAGTGAATTATCACGTTTTTGTTCTTCACCTAATTCTTTTAGAATTTCAGTTCCAGAAGCAGCTTTATTGCCGATGAGTTTGTGACCTGTCTTTGCTTCAAGTTCATCCATTAATTCTTTTGGAAAACCTGTATCTGTAAAGGTGATAAATGGTTTTGTTGTATAAATTCCCATCATTTCCCAGTGACCGGTCATTGTGTCTTTACCGTTTGATGCTTCACGGAGTCTTGCGCAGTAAGCATGTGGATGCTCAACCTTTGTTGTTCCTTTAATGTTTGCGAGATCTCCTAGTCCTAAAGAATTCATAAACGGAACATTAAGTCCACCGCATTTTTCAGCAGTATGAACAAAAGTATTTGTTCCTTTATCTCCAAATCTTTCAGCATCTGGCATTTCACCAATACCAACTGAGTCAATTACGATTACGAATACTCTTTTAAACTTCTTCATAGTTTTCTCCGTTTCTTTCCGTCAAATATTTTACTTTATTTCCGTTTGCTATACAAATCATATGCACTAAGAATACGCTTGCTTGAAATGTTCGTGTAAATCTGAGTTGTCGCTATGTTTGTGTGCCCTAGCATTTCTTGCACCGCTCTAAGTTCTGCACCATTTTCTAACATATGAGTTGCAAAGCAATGTCTTAATGTATGAGGTGATATTTCTACTTGAATACCAGCTTGTTCAGCATATTTTTTAACCTGTAAGAAGAAATAAACTCTCGAAACAGGCTCTCCATAACGATTTAAGAACAAGAAATCCGAATTTCTCTTATGATTTTTCCTTCTTCCATCATTAATATACTTATCTAAGTATTCCAAGGCATAATCGCCAACAGGAACGATTCTTTCTTTGTTCCCTTTACCAATGATTTTAACCATTCCTCTTTCAAAATTTATTTGATTCATTCTTAAGTTGAGGAGCTCGCTGATTCTGAGTCCCGAAGAATACATAACTTCAAGCATTGCTCTATCTCTTTGACCTTCAGGTTTATTTAAATCTGGCTGTTCAAGCAAAGCTTCTACTTCTTCAAATGAGATACAAACAGGCAGTTTTTTAGCGCCTTTTGGTTTTTCTAATGAATCGATTTGAAAAGTAATAATTCGCTCCTTTTCTAAGAAAAGGTAAAAATTCTTAGTTGATGAAATTCTTCGTAAAATTGTTGGAATTGAGAGCATATTTTGAGTTTGAATTCTAATGAATTCTTGGATATCTCCCGATTTCAAATCATTAGTTGTTTTCTTATTTAAGGTTTCGAAAAAGATCTTTAAATCGTAATCATAGTTACGAATTGTTTCATTAGAAACACCTTTTTCTACTCTCAGGTATTGAAAGTATAAATCAGCTGCCTCTTTTAGTGTCATTTCCTGACTCCCTTAAATGATCAGCGGCTGTTTTAAACACTGATTTATGCATTTGTCTATTTAAATCTCCGATGAGAAGTCTCGTCTCGTTTTCTTCCTTAATTTGTTCATAATTATCAAAAATTGATAATTGCTCATAAGTTTCCTTAGGATTTTGAAGTTGTTGGAGTGTAACGCCAATTAAACGAGTCGGTTTTCCGTTATAGTTTTCTTTTAGAAGCTCCAATGCCGTTTTGAAAATGTCATCAAAACTGTTAGAAAGTTGGCCGAGTCTCCTGGACCTATTAATAATTTTGAATTCGTTGTCTTTTAAGACAAGTTGAACAGTTTTTCCTTTCTTGCCTCTCTTTTGAGCATCCCTTGCTACTTCTTCTGATAATTCTCTTAAAGGTTTCTCTAGTTCCTCAACTGAAAGAGCGTCACTAAATAGTGTTGTAGAGTGGCCTATAGATTTCGGATCAAATGGTTCAGTATTAATTTCGTCATCGCCTTTTCCGTTAATCCAATCGCTTATTACAAAGTAAAATTTACCAAGAACTTCCTTAATTACAGGATCTTCTTCATCAATTCGCTTAATTAAATCACCGATTGTATTTATGCCAAGTTCTCTTAAATGTGGGGCAGTTTTCTTGCCGATTCCAAAGAAATCTTCAATTGCTAAAGGCGCTAATATTTTCTTTGCGTCTCTTTTACGAATAACAACTAAGCCTAAAGGCTTTTTCATATCAGACGCCATTTTCGCGAGAAATTTAGTAGGTGCAACACCAATTGAACACTTAAGACCTGTCTCTTTATAAAGTTCTTTCTGCATGTTTCTTAAGAAAACAAGCGGTTCTTTTTCATTTTTAAGAACATTTGTAAAGTCCGCAAAGCATTCATCAACTGATGCTGGTTCAATCAAATTAGTGTAGTTCTTTAAAAAAGCAAAGAATTGTGTCGATTTTTCATGATAAAAGTGAAAATCTGATTCCAAAACTATTGCGTCTTTACATTTAAGCAAAGCTTCATAAGTTGGCATTCCTGAACGAACACCATACTTTCTTGCTTCATATGAACAAGTTGAAACAATACCACCACGACCGACTTTTCCGATAATAACTGGTTTGCCTTCAAGTGTAGGATCTTTGAGTTCTTCGCATCTCACAAAAAAGGCATTGAGATCAATATGAAGGATGATTTTACTCATAATTCTATTTTATAGAAGAATGCTTTTACATTCAATATTATGTTAACCAAATCGTCTAAAAGAAAAAGAGGCAAACGCCTCAATTTCATTTCTTAAGTTCTTTTAGAACATCCTCAGGAGTTATGTTAAATCTTTCTAATTGCTGGCGAATTGTTCCTTGCTTGACAAACTCATTTGGCACGAAATAGGCCGAAATAGAGCCCTTAAACTTTTTCTCAAGTAAATATGCCATCACACTGTTTACAAGCCCTCCTCGCGTCGAATAAGGGTCATAAATGACTATTTTCTTAGCTTCGAGGATCTCGTCAAGCATTGTTTTGTCGATTGGATTGACATAAATAGCATTTACAAGCGTACATTTCACGCCCTCGTTAGAAATAAGCGCATCAAGTTCACGTAAAGATGGTCCGACAGCGATAACAACCAAATCTTTAGATTCTTCTCTAACCTTAATCCACTTGCCAAACTCAACATTAACATCGTTAAATCCATCTTGTTTTGCGGTTAAAGTTCTTGGAAGTCTAATAAAAAATGGTCCGTGATTATTAAATGATTCATCGTAAAGAAGCTTTGCTTCATCAATTGTTGATGGCATTGTAATTACAGTACCAGGAATCGTTGATAAGTAAGCTTCATCATAGATGCCTTGGTGAGTTTCGCCATCAGCACCCACTAAACCAGCTCTATCAATAAGGAATGTGGTACTTAAATTCATACGTGCTAAGTCATGACTGACTTCGTCATATGCACGTTGGAGAAATGTTGAATAGATTGAAATGATTGGATGAATTCCAGAAAGAGCAATTGAACTTGCTAAGGTAGCAGCGTGTTCTTCATTAATTCCGACATCATAAACTCTATTTTTGAATTTAGATCCAAGTTCTTCTAGATTAGAACCCTTAAAGGTTGCAGGAGAAATAAGAACGCTATTTTCATGTTCTTTCATTTCAAGTTCAGTTAAGTCTGCGAATACGTGCGACCACGAAATAAGTCCTTCATGTTTATTCTTTGGTTCGCCAGTTTCAACATTAAATGGACCTGTGCCGTGCCAGAATCCTGTCTCGTCTTCTTCTGCTAGTTTATATCCTTTACCCTTAATGGTAACAGCGTGAATTACGACAGATTTTTTTGTGTTTTTAGCTCTTTGAAGTGCTCTTTCTATGCTTTTAATATTATGCCCGTCAATTGGTCCTAAGTAGGCAAAGCCTAATTTGGTAAATACATTTCCTTTAATAAGCAAATGTTTAATTCCATTTTTGATTTTGCTACTAACTCTTAAAATCCATCTACCAAATTTGGTTTTACCAAAAAACTTCTGATATCTATGTTTAAATCTGTTATATCTTCTTGAAGTTGAAATATCTTCTAAAAACTTTGAAAGACCACCAACTGGTTTGGAAATGGACATATTGTTGTCATTAATGACAATGATAATCTTATGGTCGCTATGTGCAACATTGTTTAAGCCTTCAAAAGCAAGTCCGGAGTTAAGTGATCCGTCGCCAATAAACGCTACCACTTCGTATTTTTCGCCTTTAATATCACGAGCAATGGCAAAGCCATTTGCGGCGGAAATTGATGTTGAAGAGTGACCGGCTTCATAGCAATCATATTTAGATTCGTCGATCTTCAAGAAACCAGAGATGCCATCTTCTTGTCTTAACTTATCTAAGTTACGACCAGTTAAAAGTTTATGTGTATAGCATTGATGACCAACATCAAAAATAACTTTATCTTTAGATAAGTCAAATACTCGATGCAATGCAATTGTTAATTCTACAGCACCGAGGTTGCTTGAAAGATGTCCACCTAAGTTACTAGTAACTTCTATAATCTTTCCTCTTATATCTGAGGCTAAAACATTAAGTTCATCGTAATTTAAAGTGGCTAAAAATTTTGGATCTTGAATTGAATCCAAATCTATATGCTTAACTATGTTAACATCTTTCTTGGCCATATACTAATAAACTACTAATTATCTACTATTAATGAATTCTAACTATTAATAGTTATTTTTGTAATTCTTCAACTTTTCTTTCTGCTTCTTTAAGAGTCTTTTCTAAAGCAGCAATTAATTTCTTTCCCTCTTCGTATAATTTTAAGGATTCTTCCAAAGGAAGAGTTTCGCCTTCTACTTTGGCGACAATTTCTTCAAGTCTTTTTAAGGACTTTTCGAATTCAATCTTTTCTTCAGCCATTTACTTAGCCTCCTTGTTTGTTACTTTGGCAGTCAATACACCACCATGTACTCTTGTTTTAACCAGTTGGTTAACTTCTACATCATTGATACTTGTAATAATCTTTCCTTCTTCGTTCTGCATTATTGAGAAACCTCTTTGAAGTGTATTATCTATAGATAATGACTTAAGTTGTTTCTTATATGCATCAAGCTTCTGTTTTTCAATTTCGAGTAAATGATTCATAAATGAATCTAATCTCTTTGAAGTATTTTGAACCTCTATAAGAGTGTTCTCGTACATAACTTTTGGATTTTCAAAGAACGAATTTTTCTTTAATAGTTCAAGTTTATGTGAGTAGTTACTGATTAAATCAGTAATTGTTTCATCTAACTCGATTTCTTTATTGCTTAACATCTCATAAATCTCACGTTTATCAATTGTTGCAAGCTCTGCAGCGCCTGTAGGAGTTGAAGCACGTGCATCCGCAACGTAATCTATAAGCGTAAAGTCTATTTCGTGACCAACTGCCGATATAATCGGCACCGGGAATTTAGCAGCTTCTCTAACAAGTGTTTCATCATTAAATGCTGATAAATCTTCACTTGCTCCGCCACCTCGACCAATGATCAGAGTATCAATATTGCTCTCTTTGGCCTTTTTTAGCGCTTCTAAGAGCGATTTAGGGGCATCCGCACCTTGTACCAATGACGGGAAGATTTGAACGTTTAGAAGCGGGTTTCTTCTAAGAAGGTTGGTTCTAATGTCAGCAAGCGCTGCACTATTTGGAGCACTTATAACACCAACAGATGATGGGAAGGAAACTAGTTTCCTTTTTCTTGAAGCATCAAATAATCCTTCTGCTGCAAGTTTCTTCTTAAGAAGTTCTAACTCAAGAAGTTGAGCGCCTTCTCCGAATAGTTCCATCGCTTCTGCGTATACTTGATACTCGCCTCTTTGAGGGTATACGCTCACGTAGCCCGTAATAATTACTTCATCACCATCTTTGATGGTAGAAGGCATGAATCTTGTGTTTTGAGCAAACATCACAGCCTTGATTGCACTCTCCTCATCCTTTAAGGAGAAGTAGACGTGACCACTAGGGTAACGTTTTAAATTAGAAATCTCGCCTTTAAGACATAATCCTCTAAGTATAAAGTCATTATCAAACATTTGTTTGATATATCTATTTAATGCACTTACAGAAAAGACGTCTTTACTTATCATAGAACTTTATCGAGAATTCCGTTTACAAATTTATAATCGTCTTTTTCAAGGAACTTTTTAGCAAGCTTAACCGCAATATTAATTACAATACTTTTATCAACTTCTTGAGTTGTTTTATGAGTATAACTCATAATTAGTATTGCTTGCTCTACTAAATTAAGACGATCAAATCTCCATTTTGGCATTTGTGCCTGGAATTTGCTTTTAATCTCACTTAGGTGTGCTAAAGATTTGATGACTAGTTCCTTACAAAAGAAGGAAATTTCGTCGTAGTTAACTTCAAAAACCGAGGTCATAATTTCTTCAACAGAAAACTCTTGCCCCATGTTTACATACATTAATGCATCATAGATGCAAGTCATAACTAATTCATGCTCTTGGTTGCGAGATAAAAACAAACTTTCCATAACTATTTAACTTCGTCCACCGATACCTCTATTTCAAAAGGAACAGCTTCGACATAAACTTCAAGTGCATGAGCAATTTCCTTTTGGAGTTCTAAGCATACATCAGTTAATTTGGCTCCTCTTTTAATAGTGACATGAATACCAATTTCAACCCTTCCGTCTTTTTTAAAGACGACTTTGACAGGTTGTTTAACTTTTGCCGCTCCTTTTAATGAAGTGTGACCGACTGCTGCTTCTGCTAAACGAGCGAAAACTTTACGAGAAATCGCAAGTTCTCCGCCTCTATCGCTAGAATTTATATAAATATAATCAGCCATTATTATTTAAGTCCTTCTTCAACAAATTTAACGACATCTTCCTTAAGGAAATGGAATGATGCGATCGCTGCTTTTGCAGGAGCAGAAGTACCGAATGTGTCAATGCCCATTACATGTGCAGCATATTTATGCCAACCAAAGGTTGAAAGCATCTCAATTGCAAAACGTTTGCATCTACAAATGCCCATAACTCCTTGCTTATATTCTTCGCTTTGACTATCAAAATCATACCAAGAAGGCATTGAAACGACTCTTACGTCGATTCCTTTGGCAAGTAATTCTTGTTGTGCTTCCACTGCTAAACCAACTTCAGAACCGGTTGCAATTAAAGTAGCATCTAAATGGTCTTTTTCTTTAGAAATTATGTATGCTCCTTTGGAGACTTCTTTGTATTTACTTCCTAAAATTGGAAGATTTTGTCTAGAAAGAATTAATGCAGTTGGAGTTTCCTTACTTTCAAGTGCACGCTTCCATGCAGCATATGTTTCACGTGAATCACATGGGCGAATAACGTTGAAGTTTGGAATGCTTCTTAGCATAGCTAAGGTTTCAATTGGTTGGTGAGTTGGTCCATCTTCTCCGACTGCAATTGAGTCGTGTGAGAAGAGGTAAATTGCTGGAAGTCTGCTTAAAGCAGCCATTCTAATAGCAGCTTTCATATAGTCCGCAAAGACTAAGAAACAACCAACATATGTTTTAACTCCGCCATGGAGCAACATACCATTTTGAGCTGAGGCCATTGCGAATTCTCTAATGCCCCAGTTAATATTTCTGCCTTTGGCAGTTTTTGGTTCAAAATTAATTCCACCATCAATTTTGGTCATAACTGAACCAGCAACGTCTGCTGATCCACCCATCAAGAATGGAATCTTATTATAAAGTTCATTTAAGCATTTACCAGAAGCATTTCTTGATGCTAATGCATCATCTTCGGCAAACTTAGGCTCTTTTGTGAAGTAAGCAGAAACGTCTCCTGCAAGTGCTCTTTCAAAACGTTTTGCGGCACCTTTATGGCTTTCTTTCCAAGCATTAACTTCTTTATCGTAAGCTTTATGAGCTTCTTCACCTCGTTTAATAAATGTATTTTTGAAGTGATTATAAACTTCTTCTGGAACTTCGAATTGTCCGAATTTATAACCATAGAATGCTTTAGCATTCGCACCATCTTCATCACCAAGTGGGCTACCATGAACTTTATTTGTTCCTTGTTTGGCTGAACCATAACCGATTATGGTATGAACGATAATTAAAGTTGGTTTGGATTTGGATGATTTTGCTTTATTAATTGCTTTATCAATTGCTTCTACATCATTACCATCATTAACTTCTAAAACGTTCCATTCACTAGCTTTAAAGCGTAATTTGACGTTTTCAGAGAAACTTAAATCAAGTTTTCCATCTAATGTAATGTTATTGGCGTCATAGAATAAAATTAATTTATTTAATTTTTGGTGACCTGCTAATGAGATGGCTTCCTGAGAAATGCCTTCTTGCAAGCATCCATCACCGCATAAAGCGTATGTATAGTGATTACAAAGTAATTTTCCTTGTGGATATTGAGCCTTAACAGCTCTTTCAGCCATAGCCATACCAACAGCTTGAGCAATACCTTGTCCTAAAGGACCGCTAGTAGCATCAACGCCAGCAGTATGTCTAAATTCTGGATGTCCAGGAGTAAGACTACCTAGTTGTCTAAATGCTTTTAAGTCATCAATGGATACTTTGTATCCAGCAATGTGAAGCATTACGTAAAGAAGAGAACTAGCGTGGCCTGCAGAGAGAACAAAACGGTCTCTATTAAACCACAATGGATCTTTTGGATCGGCGATTAAATGACGAGTAAAAAGGGTATACATAATAGGAGCACTACCAAGTGCCATACCTGGGTGACCGCTTTTTGCTTTGTTAATTGTATCAATTACGGTTGCTCTAATAGCGCTGATTGAAAGTTGTTGTAATTCTTTTTCGTTCATTGTTTTCTCCTTATTATTCAACAATCTTAATTCCAAGGTCTTCTAATTGGTCTGGATCTACTGGACATGGAGCGTTACTCATTGGGCAACTTGCCTTAAGATTCTTTGGGAAAGCAATGACATCACGAATGTTTTCTGTTCCACAGATTATCATTGATAATCTTTCTAGACCAAAGGCAATTCCACCATGTGGAGGAGTTCCATATTCAAATGCTTTAACGAAATAACCAAACTTACGAGCAATATCTTCATCAGAGAAGCCTAAAATATTGAATACTTTCTTTTGCATGTCTTGATCGTAAATTCTAAGTGAACCACCACCAGCTTCGTATCCATTTATGACAATGTCATATGCTGCAGAAAGAACTTTACTTGGATCGCTGTCTAAGTAATGTTCAGTCTCAGGTGTTGGGCGTGTGAACGGGTGATGCAAGGCTTTGTATCTACCTTCAGTTTCACTATATTCGAATAATGGGAAGTTAACAACCCATAACAAATCATATGTATTTGGTCTAATATAACCAAGTTTGTGTGCATATTGACTACGTAAAGCACCAAGGGCAAAGCAAACTTTATCATGTTCGCCCGCTAAAACGAGAATCAAATCATTAACTTTTGCTTCAGTTTTTATAACTAAGTCTTTGACTTGTTCTTCATTCATGAACTTAAGAAGTGATGATTCAACGCCGTTTTCAGTAACTTTATAGACACCAATTCCACCGAATCCAAACTTCTTTGCTTCGAGTGTTAATTGGTCAATGACCTTTCTAGAGGTTTCTGGAGCTTGGCCAGGAATAACGATAGCCTTGATTGATTTTGCTTCTCTATAGCCGTTAAATTCGCTTTTTTGAAGTATTTCAGTTACATCAATAAGATGTAGACCAAATCTAGTATCAGGTTTATCGCTTCCATAGACATCGACTGCTTCCGCATAATCCATTCTGCGAAGCGGAGTTTTAATATCAACACCAATTGTTTCTTTAAATGTTTTCTTTAAGAAACCTTCCATGATTGTAAGAACTTCATCTTGATCAAGGAAGCTCATTTCTAAGTCAATTTGCGTAAATTCAGGTTGTCTATCTTGACGTAAATCCTCATCTCTAAAACAACGAGCGATTTGATAGTATCTTTCCATACCACCAATCATCAAAAGTTGCTTAAATAATTGTGGAGATTGTGGAAGAGCATAAAATGCTCCATGTGTAACTCTAGATGGAACAATATAGTCTCTTGCACCTTCAGGAGTTGAAAGTGTTAAGCACGGGGTTTCGACTTCGACAAATCCATTCTCGTCAAAATATTCATGTGCGCAATGGACAATTTTTGCTCTTTTCTTTAGGTTTTCTTGTAAACAAGGTCTACGTAAATCGAGATAACGGTATTTTAAACGTAAATCTTCAAGGGCATCAGTTTCATCTGCGATGATCATTGGAGTAGTTTTAGCTTTGCTAAGAACTTTGATTTCTTTAACCAATACTTCTATTTCACCAGTTTTCAAGTTCTTGTTTGGAACATCCTTTTTAGCAACTTTACCTTTTGCTTGGATAACATATTCATTACGAATATCTGGAATCTCAACACCTTCACCGACGGTTAATTGGATGATTCCACTTCTATCTCTTAAATCGATAAAAGTAAGACTTCCTAAGTCTCTTTTCTTTGAAACCCAACCGACCAAGGCAACTTCTTTTCCAACATCTTTAATGCTTAAATCAGTGTTATAACAACTTCTTAACATATTTATTCCTCCTCAGTAGGAGCTGCATTCATATCAGCATAATATTTATCAATCATAGAATGTAAAACATTCTCAAGATCTTCTAATTTTACTATTGTTTGTTCTTGAGTCTTTAAGTTTTTGACGGCAACTTCCTTACGTGCAATTTCGTCTTCGCCTACTATAATGGCAAATTTGGCACCTTTTCTTGCTGCGACTTTGAACATAGCGCCCATTGATTTAGTTGAATAATTCATTTCACCACTAAATCCACCTTCTCTTAACATATCTGCAAGAACAAAGTTCTTTTGAATAATGTCATCAGTCATACCCATTAGGTAAAAATCAAGTCCAAAGTGGATTCCGTTTTGTTGCATTTGTGATTTGATAATGTAAGCAAGTCTTTCAATACCAAAGGCAACACCAACACCTTCTAAAGAAGGTCCGCCAACTTCTTGAAGCAAGTTAGCATAGTGACCACCAGCACCTAATGCACCAACATCATCGATTCCTTCCTTCTTTTCGAAGTGGTATTCAAAGACAACACCAGTATAGTAATCTAGTCCTCTAACGAGGGTTGGATCAATTTCTGTTTCAATGCCAACGCTCTTTAAGATAGCGATAACGCTCATCAAATAGGCTTTTGCAGCTGGTGAGAGATAATCTATCATCTTTGGAGCGTCTTTAATGATTTCTTTATCTTCTGGAACTTTGCAATCCAAGATACGAAGAGGGTTTTGCTCAAGTCTTCTTTTGCAATCAGAACACATTTTATCAATATGTTTAGAGAAAAATTCTCTAAGCGCTTGTCTATAAGCATTTCTTGATTCTTCATCACCTAAAGAGTTAATTAAAACTTTAACGTCTTCAAGACCAACTGAAAGAAGAATTCTTTGACCCATTGTAATAACTTCAGCATCTTGATAAATACCTGGAGCACCGATGGCTTCAACACCAAATTGATTAAACTGACGATATCTTCCTGCTTGTGGTCTTTCATATCTAAAGCATGGACCAACGTAACGATATTTAAGTGGAAGATCGGCGTTTGCGTGTAATTTATTTGAAACTATGCTACGCATAATTCCTGCTGTAAGTTCTGGTCGTAGTGTTACACTTCTTCCGCCCTTATCATCGAATGTATACATTTCTTTATTGACTATATCACTTGATTCTCCAACGCTTCTTAAAAATAAAGGAGTGTGTTCAATAATTGGAGTACGAATTTCTTGATAACCGAATTCAGATGCCACCATCATGGCTGTATGTTCGATCATTGTATAAAGATTTGCTTCGTCTGCAATTATATCGTGCGTTCCTTTAACTGGGTTAATTTCCATAAAAAAATACTCCTAAATTAATCAATTACATTATAGTACTATGTACTTATAAAGACAACAGATTATTAAGGAGTAAGATTTTTATCTTTTTTAGTGGGTTGAACGATTAACTTCGTAGACAGATTTGACGTTTAAAAGGAAGTTAACAACATCTTGTAAAACGTGAGCGTCCGCAACATAAATTGTGACTGAAATTGTCGTCGTCATTGTGTTTGGATGGAACACGCCGTTAATAGCTGTGACATTGATCTTTTTCTGACTGAAAACTTGCATAATGTCCATGAGTAATTCAGGTCTTTCAAAACACTCAATTTTAAGGTCAACTGGATAGGTTGAAGCCTTCAAATTTTCTTTCCAAAAAACTTCAATTAAACGCTTCTTTTCGTTAGCAATATTCGGGCAATCTTTACGGTGAACTGTGATACCTTTACCTTTGGTAATATATCCGACAATTTCATCTCCAGGAATAGGAGTGCAACAGTTACCTAAAGTGATAGCAATATCACCTGCATTTCCACTTACATAAACTGGTGATTTATTAGTGTCACTTTCTCTAATTTTAGAGAGCTTTAAGACGTCATCATTCTTCCTCAAATTAAGGAAGTCGATGATGGCTCCTGGAACTGGATTTTTGTTAGCAATTCCAACGCAAAGTTCATCTAAATCTTTAACACTAAATTTGCTTAAAACATTTTCGTTATCACAATATTTAATTGCATCTGATTCGCCAATTCCGATTTGTTTAAATGCTTCAATAAGAGAGGCTTTGCCTCGATTGACTTTTTCTTCTTTGGTGAATTCAGCATTTTTCTTTGCTAAGAACTTTCGAATATGAGATTTGGCAAAACCGGTTGTTGCGATATTAAGCCAACCTTCATTTGGTCCTTGAGACTTCTCATTTGTTTTAATTTCAACGATATCGCCTGTTTTTAGCTCTGTAGAGAGGGGAACCATTACATGGTTAACAATTGCTCCAACCGTCTTTTCTCCAACTCTTGTGTGGATTTTATAGGCGAAATCAATTGGAGTTGCACCGGTTGGAAGTTCGATTACCTTACCAAGTGGTGTGAAAACATAGACGTTTGCATTGAAAATATCGTTAGAAAGAGTATCTACGTACTCTTTTGCATCAGCATTGTCCTCAGACATATTTACCATATCTCTAAACCAATGTAATTGTTCTTCAATTTCTTTTTGTTCTTTACGCGGATTGTAGTTACTTCCCTCTTTATATCTCCAGTGGGCTGCAACGCCAGACTCAGCGATTTCATCCATTTCTTTGGTTCTAATTTGAATTTCAAAAACATTTCCATCGCCTGAAAGAATACATGTATGAAGTGATTGATACATGTTTGGCTTTGGCATGGCAATATAATCTTTAAAACGACCTGGAAGAGGTTTATATGTTGCGTGGATGATACCTAAAATTTCGTAACAGTTAAGTTCTGTTTCGGTAATAATACGAAGCGCTAAAATATCGAAAATTTCATCAAATGTTCTACCTTTAATGTAGATTTTTCTATAAATAGAATAAATAGATTTAACTCTCGATTCCATTTCAAACTTAATGCCTTTTTCGAAAAGGTCATCAGCAATCTTTTTCGCCATTTGATTAAGTGAGTTTTGTCCATATTTAACTTTGGATTCAACCATCTTAATAATTTCACGATATTTTTCAGGTTCAAGGTATTTTAAAGATAAGTCTTCAAGTTCAGATTTTACTTGATACATACCTAAACGGTGAGCAATTGGAGCGAAAACCTCAAGAGTCTCTCTTGAAAGCACTTTTTGACGTTCAGGAGAAAGATAATCTAAGGTTCTCATGTTATGGAGTCTATCAGCAAGTTTAATCAAAATAGCACGAACATCTCTTGCCATTCCAAGGAAAATCTTGCGGTGATCTTCATAGACGAGTTCGTCTTCACTACGGTGAGAAAGTTTTAAACGTTGAATCTTAGTTAAAGAATCAACGATATTCATTACATCTTCGCCGAATTTATCTTTAATTTGCTCTAATGTGACATCAGTATCTTCAACAGTGTCGTGTAAAAGACCTGCAATAAGAGTTGAAGGGCCACAACCAATATCTGCTAATATATAGCAGACTTCGATTAAGTGATGAATATAAGGTTCGCCTGATTTTCTTGTTTGGCCTTTATGAGCGGCTTCAGCAAACTTATAAGCTTCTTCAATTTTAGCTCTAGCTTCTGGATTAGAAATGTAGACGAAAAACTTTTCCTTAACTTCTTGGAAAGTATGTAATTTCATCTTAGTTTCAACGGCCTTCTTTTCCATACTTACGTGTAATTATACATCATTTTACTTTCTTTGAAAGAAAAAAGGATAGCAATTAAGCTACCCTTATGTTTCTTAAAAGTTATTTACTTATGCTCGTATAAGTGTGAGAGATCGTATTCAATTCCATCAATGGCAATCTCATATGTTTGACAATCCATTGATTCAAATTTTCCTCTTGTTCCGAGAAGTTTTGGAACGGCTTCAGTGTCGCCAAGTTCTTCGTGCAAATAGTCGGCGCCAGGAGCATAAACGGTTCTGTCTTCATCTCTTTGTTTATCTCTCAAAGTAGTATGGAATTTCCAATAACCATTTGTAGCATTAGTTTTTACAGTTGGTTTATCTGGAGAATAATATTCAGTTTGATCTGGTGAATCTAATAAGGCAATTGAAATAACATCATTACTAGTTGCTTTTGCAGAATAAACTCCGATGTATTTTCCATTCCATGGAAGTTCGGTATCAGTAGTAAACACTCGCATAGAAAATTCTGTGGTACTACCTTCTTTAAATTTAATTTCGATTTCTGCCGCTCCAGTAGTTTCATCTGCAGCTAAGGTTCCAAGATAGTATGGATAGAAACCTTTTGCATCTCTATGATAATCGCCACTGAAAAATCTCATTATATCAGTTTCGTGTCTATAGACACCTAAAATGTATCTTTTTCCTTCTTCAACTGTTTTAGCTAACTTATAATCGCCAAATTCTTCTTTTAAAACTGGTGAATGATCAGTTGTATCTTCTGGTGGTACTGGGTCAGGTTTAAATTCTTGTTCTTTCTTTCCTTGCTCTGGTTCGCTGTTTTTCTTCCAAAACATTAAATCTTCAAGACTACAGCTTGCAAGTAAAAAACCACCAATTAAAGGGACTAAGAATAATCTTTTTTTCATAGTGTTCTCCTCTTTTCTAAGAATATTATACAATATTCACTTTTTTAATAAAGAAAAAGCATCCTAGTGGATGCCTTCTCTTTGAAAAATACGATGATTATGCTTTTTTATAAATGCAGAAATTTGCAACAAGACTTTCGCTTAAAGCGATTTTCCCTTCGCTTGAGTCGAAACATAAATATCTTACATATGTTGAATCAGCAGATTTTTCAATTTTTAAAGTGACAACACCAGTATTTGCATCAATTGATATATCAAAATATTTATTTGCTGGATTTTGAGAAATACTTACACCTCCGGTATTAGTCATTCCAATAAATTGAGCTGTTGTTGCTTTAATAGCAAATTTTTCTCCAGATGAATTGAAGACGAAATAGTCATTATCATACTTTGCAGAAATTCCAATATTGTCACTATATGATTCAACGTTTAATTGTTCAAAGCCAGACGTATTTTTCATATCTGCGCCAGACGAACTCATCAAAAGTTTGTCAGCATCTTTTGCGATCAAATAGAAATGATCAGATGAGTTTAATTCTGAAGTATTTTTAACTAGTGTTAAATTAAGTTGTAAATCAGAAACAGTTATTCCGTTCACTTTAACGACGTATGAGTTTCTAAAAACACCGTAAACATAAGTTGTTCCAGTTTGCAAAGTTTGTGTAGCACTTGCAGGATTTGAATCATAAGAAGCGCCATCAAACCATTCAAAATCAGTAGGTGAAAGATAATCATCTCTAATACTATCCTCGTTAAAAACAAGATTTACATTAGGTAGACCAGTTGGATTAAAATATTCACCAGTTACATAGTCCATTTTGTCAGCACGGAATGAAACTGGAGCAACGACTTCTTTTATTGTTGCTTGAACACCAGTTCTTGTTGAAATTTTTAATGAGTCAAGACCGACGTTAAAACTATTATGAGGTTCTAAACGAATCTTATTTGTGTTGTCTGGGAAAACATAAGTTTTCAATAGTCCAGTATCTTTATCATTATAGAATTGAGAATTTGAGAACGGAGAACCACCGGAACGAGTTGTTTGTAAACTGAAAATGTTCTTAGAAGTTGAAGTACCATATTCAAACTGCATTTCAACCATCGAAAATACTTCATTTTCTTTATTTAAAGAAATTTCAATAAAACCATTGGTCAAAGCAACGCCTTGAATTTTGTCATCTTCACCAGTGCCAGATTGCTTTGCTTTTTCAATTTTAATATTGAAATCAGCGTCTGAAATGTTAACTTCTTTCGCAGTTGTTCCTAATGTATGAAGAACAGTATCAGTTTCATCGTTATACATTGCTCTAAAATCATAATTCTTAGTTGTCACGTAACTAGGATTTTCTTCAAATGAAATGAAAATTGATTTTATGCAACAATTTCCAGGAGATTTATAATATGGATCTGCAGCTGCTTCTGACATGCTATATTCAGGTGTTTCAATATCAATTAAGATATTGCCTGCAGCAGGAGTTATTGAACTTAAAGAACTATAAGTTGAAAGAACATTTCCGGATGGTTTTTCTAAAGTTACATTATTTATAAATGTAGCATCACCAACTTTAACAGTCATTTTTGATAATGAATTTGTAGAACTTGCCTCAATAGAAATTGACTTAACTTTTCTTGAATTTAAGGCCTCAAAGGTAACTCTTGTTTCAGGATTTGGATCACTTCCATTGCCTCCAGATAAGCCGAAACAGAGACCACCATTTCCAGAATGTGCTTTAACACCTTTTTCACGGTAATAGTCCCATTCAATTCCTCTAAGATTTACTCTGCCTTCTTTTTTATCAAATTTTGATAAATCATTATAATATGGGGCCTTATTTTCATTATTAAACTGCCATAAATAGTCATTTTCACCATTAAAATCGATAACGGTAATCTTAAAAGCTTTGGAAAGGTTTCTATTATAAGTATTTGTAACTGTTAATTGAGCGCTGCCAGATTTAACACCGACTACAGTAGCTTTTCTTGTGCTGTCTTCGTCAAGAGTATATTCAACAGCATCTCCACTAAGTGACCATTCAAATTTTTTCTCACTATCATCGATTTTAGACATATTGTCTAATGAGACAGATAAATCCTTGGATTCACCAACTTTTAATTGGAAAGGAGCGCTTGGCGTAAGTGTTAAAGAAGTAGCGTGAGTTTTCATGTCTTCTGGAGTGACGTCACCTGGATGAACTCCGTCATCCTTTGGCTCTTCTTCCTCTTGTTCTTTATCTGCAAGGAAACCAAAAGGTTTCCAATTTCCAATTGATAATCTCGTTAAAGCGTTATCACAAGAGCAAAGTAAAAACGCAATTGGTAAAAATAGAAGCAATTTCTTTTTCATAATTAGGCTCCTTTTAACATATTAATAATCATTATATAACAAAAAAACGCGTATATTTAAGCGCATTTTGCGTGTCTACGCGTGAAAAAGATACAATGAAATCTAAATAATTACATTTTAGTGATAAAATCACTAACTCTAAATTCAACAGTCGTTTTCCCGCGGTAAGTTGAGGTTAATAAATTACCAAATAAATCAATGGATGAATGTGATTTTATTTCGCTTTCGTTCATATTAAATCCAAGTATTTTAGAATTGATCGAAATTGGGGTCGATAAATGTTTTCCGAAACTAATAAATTGAAGTGATTTTGTAGGTAAATCTTTTAGTGAAAATGTTGGCTCAGGAAAACCGATTCCGAAAGGTGAAAATTCACGTAAAATCCCGTAATTTGTGAAGTTAATATCTTGGAGTTTTATTTCAATTGAAGGTGGTTCAACTTTAGTAAATTTATACTCACGACAAAGCTTAATAAAATCACTCGTGAATGCTTCTAAATCAGCCTCTTTTATGGTTAGTCCTCCAGCGAAGGCGTGACCACCTCCTCCGACAATATATTTACTTAAAGATTCGAATGCTTTTTGAACATTAAATCCTTCTTTTGAGCGAATACTTCCTTTTAGGAAGGTTTTATCAATCGAATCATTTGTGAAAACAATAACAGGAACATTATATTCATTCAAAAGTTTGTTTGCTATAAGCCCAATTAAGCCTTCTTTTATGTCTAATTTGATGACAATTCCTTCTTCATTAAACATGTCTTTTGGAAGGTCTTCCACCGCTTCTTTTGTGAGCGTTTTTCGAAGCTCATTTGTGTTTTTAATCCATGAAGAAATCTTAAAAATTTCATTCTCATCTTCGCTTAATAAAAATTTCACCAAAAGATTGATATTTTTATCATCCACAAGACGTCCAACAGCGTTAATTTTTGGGGCGACTTCTAGCCCAAAACTTTTCTCGGTGATAGTATCGCCTTCAATAAGTGACATCAAGGTCGGATATCTATTATTTCTTAGATTATCTAAGGCGATTCGAACTACATTTCGATTAAAGTTTCTTAATTCCATCATATCGGAGATAGTGGCAAGACCTGCTAAAGTAGTTAAATAAGGATCATATGATCCTAAAAGAGCAGCAGATGTAATTAAAGACATAAAAGCACCACAACCAAATTCTTCTGAAATATGTGAGACACTTGGATGAATAATACCTAAAGCATGAACTTGTTCTTCTGGAGTTTCGTGGTGATCAATTACAATAACGCCCATTCCAAGTTCATTTGCCTTATCTATTGCCTCATGTTGGCTAATACCATTATCCACGGTGATAATAAGGCTAAAACCGGCTTCTTTAATCTTTATAACGTTATTAACGTTAAGACCATAACCATCGTTATATCTTGTTGGAATATAGTAAGCTGCTTTATAACCTAATTTTTCGAAAGTTTTGGCCATAATTGCGGTCGAACAAATTCCATCACAATCATAGTCGCCATAAATAATAACTTTTTCTTTACTTTTGATAGCTTTAAAGATTCTTTCCTTAATCTTTTGCATATCAGGAGGTGCATTAAAATCAGGAAGCTTAAGATCGCTTAAAGGTTTAGTGAGTTCTTTATAATCGTCCTCGCTAAGAGAATAGTAGTTTAAAATTTCTTTCCTAAAATCCATAAAATAAAAGGGCATAAATGCCCTTTATAAAATTAGTCGTTAATACCGATGAAGATTGTTTCTTCTGGTTCGCTTGAATTACGTCTTGCGGCTTGTCTTGGTTTGTTATCTTTATTAAACCATTTAATCTTTGGAAGATGAATCTTGGAGAATAATCTTTCAAATGCGCCAGCAAGTGGACCAGTGACACAAAGAAGTGCGATAACTGCAACGACTTCACCGATCATTGCGGAAGCAAATAAGAGAGCTGTGTTTTCGACACCAAATCCGAAGAAGTTGATGATAACATAAATGTTAATAAGCATGAATGCAAACATAGCAGATGCAGATTTGCCAATAGCTTTAACCATTGTTTCTTTTCTAACTTCTTTAGTAAGCTCGAATTTGCCTTCTTTAAGCATTGTTTTCTCAGTCGAGAGATAGAATAATGATGCAAGCATCATAGTAACAGCAACAACTGGCATTGCAAGGGAAGTAATAGCAGTTGTACCAATGAATCTCATTCCAACCATGACACCATAGGCAATTGCGGTTGTGCCAGTAGTGACAAGAAGGACAGAAAGTCCTCTTGATGGGCGGAATCTAAATGCAAAGTATAATGCAATACCAACGATTGAGATACCTGTTGCTAAAGCAACATAACCTTGGCTTGGTGTATAGATTAATTCTTGAGAATTTCTAACTGCGGAATATGTAAGTTCATTTGATGGCATAACATCAATCAAATTTTGATTGAGTGTTTCTTCAAGTGCACTACGTTGTTCTTCGCTTAATTTTTCATTTACATTTAATGTAAAGAAATAATATTCTTGAGTTTCTTGGTTTTCTTCACTTTCGTAAACATATTTAGAAACTTTCTTAAATTCGACTTGATCTTCAATTCCTTTAACTGAAGCATAATCTGTGTCTTTTAAGACATATTGAACATATGAAGATGCGTCAGAAATAAGTGGATTATCGTTATCAGCTTTAACTGATGTGTAAATTACAGTTGTATCACTAACGGCCTTTTCAACATTGAGTGGTGATTTTGTTGGTGACATAACACTAAATACGACAATACATGCAACTGCAGCTGCTGATAAAACACCGAAGATAATGGAGACGATTCCTTTTCTCTTTGTGAAATCAACTTTCTCATATGGAGCTTCGTAAGTTTGTTTTTCTTCTACTGCCATAATATTTGGCACTTTTTCACCATCAATGTTAAATACATTGTGCTTTTGTTGTAAATTGGTTGAATTTGTTACAAGATACATCAAAAGTTTGAAGACAAGTAAGTTCATTAACAAGGTGAATACTGCACCAAAGAAGAGAACAACACCTAATGGTTTAAGGGCTGTTCCACCAAGGGCATACATCATTAAGCCGGAGAAGGCTAAGATAATACCGGAATCAATTGTGATAAGGTTGGTTTTCTTGCTTGCTTCTTGGTTAGCTTTCTTAATTGTACGTCCTTTGTAGACTTCTTCTTTGAAACGGTTAACATATGCGATTTCACCAAATAACACACCAGCGGAAAGGATAATAAATCCAATAACTGCTGGAATATTGAATAAAACGTGCATTGAGGTGAATGAAACTAAAGTAATAAAGAGTGTTCCAAGAGAAGTTGCAATAATTGCAAGAGCACTTAAACGATAGTAAACGATTAAAAGTAATGAAACAATTACAACAGCGATTGCAACAGCAATAAATGTCTTGGATGTTAACTTAATGTTAACGTTATTACCTAAGCTTAAAAGTGATTCGGCGGAAGCTGATAAAACTCTAGCATTTGTGAAATAATCAACAGTCATTGTTGTTTCAGAAACGCTAACTGTTGGACAGCTAACTTCAAATTTATATGCGCTTGCTTTAAGAAGTCCAACTAAATAGTTGGCTCTTGCGTTATCATCCTTTAAACCGGAGATATCTAATTGGTTTGGATTATCTTGTTCGGCTGTAGCACACATATAGAAGATTTCAGTTTCTGCTTCTTTTGAATCTTCGTACCAGATTGATTCTGGATTGAATGCCATTAAGACTTTTTCTCTTGCGATTGGATCTTTATTAAGTGATTCTAAACTTTCGCCTTTTCCTTCATCAAAGTTAGCCCAAAGATAAAGATAATTGCTTGGGGTTTCTTCGCTTTCTTCTTCACCGTCTGCGGAAACTTCCATTGCACCACGGCGGATAATTGATTTGTTATCGTCATTATCTTCAGTTTCGAATTCTTTACAAAGATCTTTGATGTCTTGTTTTCCTTCATCTGTAACTGGGATGATGACTACTGGAATATTTGCGTCGCCTTTATAATCAATTCTGACATCATCTGCGTTGAAAAGTTTGTGTTCATTACGAACTGAAGTGCCGTTTGAAGAAACTAAAGCAAAGCTTTCACCGGAGAATGTGAGATATTTTGCACAATAATTGAATTCTTTGCTATCCATATCAAGAGCGACAGCAATTGTGTCTTCGCCTTGGATTTTGATTGAATAGTCTTCAACGTTGTAACTATTTAATCTCTCACGCATTTGTTCTGCGACTGTTGAGGCTCTGTTAGCATTTTCTTCTTCATTATCACCTTCGGCAATGTTAAAAACGAGTTCTCTATAACTCTTACCACTGGTGAATTCACGACCGTTATTTAGTTTTGTTATAACTGGAGTAGCGGCAACTCCAATTGCAAGTAGCATTGCTATTGCGGTTGTAATATAAGCTATTAATCGACGCATAATGATTTTTCCTTTTTATGTAATAAATATGAATTTTTGATGTCGCGTAAGATTTTACTACTTATTACTTTATAAGTAAAGAAAGTATTATTTTACCCATTAGACATATATATAGAAAATTTTTCATTAATGAAAAGAAAAGCATATCGCATTATAATACGAAATTAGACTTTTATTTACAAAGTAAATATGTCTTTAAGAGTCTTCAAATGAGCCCTTCCTTTACTAGTCAAGATTCTCCCTTTTTGTGTTCGATCGATAAAAGCAATTTTTAGTAAATATGGTTCGTAGACTTCTTCTAGATTTGATGCGTCTTCGCCAATTGCAGAAGCGATTGTTTCTAGTCCAACAGGTCCACCGCCAAACCTATTTTTTAGAGTCAAAAGGTACCTAATGTCAACTTCATCTAAACCAATATCATCAATACGAAGTGCGTCTAAAGCTTCCCTAGTTTCATTTAGTTTTATTTCGCTTGAATCACGATAGTTAGCAAAGTCCCTAACTCTTCTAAAAATTCGATTTGCAATTCTTGGTGTTCCTCTAGATCTTTTAGCTATTTCGTGAGCAGACATGTCATCGATTGTTGAATTAAAATAATTTGCGGTTCTTTTGACTATTTTTGTTAGTTCATCTTCAGTGTAATAATTGATTCTTTCAGAGATACCAAATCTTGCCCTAAGTGGAGGAGATAAAACACCAGCTTTTGTCGTAGCTCCAACAAGTGTAAATGGCGGTAGTTCAATACAAATTGTTGATGCACTTGTTTCTTTAGAAACAATTAAATTAAGTTTAAAGTCCTCCATTGCCTCGTAAAGTATTTCTTCAACCATGCTTGGAAGACGATGAATTTCATCGATAAAAAGAATGTCTCCCGGCTCTAAAGTTGATAAAACCGAAGCTAAATCTCCAGGCCTTTCAATTGATGGGCCATTCACCAATTTAATATTTCCGCCCATCTCGTTTGCAATGATATAGGCAAGTGTTGTTTTACCTAAACCAGGCGGACCATAAAATAAGACATGATCAAGAACTTCCTCCCTTGCTTTTGCAGCTCCAATAAAGATTTTGAGGTTATTTTTAAGGTTTTCTTGGCCGACATAGTCCTTTAAATATAAAGGACGAAGAGATTGTTCAATTTGTTCTTCAGATTCATGTTTATCTTTATCCGCTAACCTTGGCATTTTGAAGTCTCCTTAAAGCTTCGCGAATAATTTCTTGAGTTGAACCATTTGCGATGTAAATACTAGGAAGAACTTTATCAATTTCTTTTGACTTAAAACCTATATTTTTTAAAGCGTCCTTGACTTCTTTATATTGAGCAACATTGCTCTTAACGTTTCTTGAAATATGTTCTTTTAAATCTAAAAAGATTTGAGAAGCCATATGCGAAGAAATGCCTGGTAAAGATTCAATCAATTCGAAATTATTATTGGAAATTGCTGTTAAAAGCTGAGAATAACTAATTTTAGAAAGAATTGACAAAGCTGTTTTTGGGCCAATCCCATTTACGTTAAGCAATAACCTAAAACCGCTTCTTTCTTCTTTAGAAGTTAGACCTACTAAAAATTCGCCATCTTCGCGTTTGTGATGGTAAAGATAAATAAAGACATCTTGATTCACATGAAAAGATTTTGGATCTGAAACTAATATCTCATAACCTAATCCTTGATTCTCGATGATTAAAGAACGATGTCCAACTTCAATCACCGTACCTCTTATTGAGCTAAGCATAAAAACACCTTTCTAGGCGTTTCTATTTAGTTTTCTATCTGTAAATAGTATACAAAAAAACTTCCATAAATGGAAGTATTTTCGTTATCTTTCATATTCTTTTGGAGTTGGGATTTCTCTGCGTTTATGTTCGCTAATTTTATGGAGGTATTCGATACGATCTTCGACTGATTTCTCAATTTTTCCACCAAGTAAATAGTTATCAAGATCTTCGTATTTAACACCCATCTCATTTTCATCTGTTTGGCCTTCGAAAAGTCCAGCAGATGGTGTGCGGTTCGCTAAAAGCGAAGATAAACCATATAATTTTGCAGCTTCTCTAACTTCATTTTTGGTCAAATAGACAATTGGCAGAACATCTGCAGCACCATCACCATATTTGGTGAAATAGCCAACATATCTTTCATCCATATTGTCAGTACCTAAAACTAATCCAGAATGTTCTTGGGCAAATGCAAATAAGGCAACCATTCTCATTCTTACCTTAAGATTAGACCTTGTTAATCTAATAAAATTCTCACCATTTAATTCTTCTAAATATGAGTGATAAGTTTTACTTAAATTAATAATTTCGAGATTTAAATCTAACTCTTTTGCTACTTTTTTAGCATCTTCAACGTCTTCAGGATTTGAATCAATATCTAAGGCATAACAGAAAAGCTTGTCTTTCCCGACTGCTTTTCTCGCAATTGCAGCAACTAAAGACGAATCAACTCCACCAGAAAGACCAAGCACATAGGATTTACAATGTGAATCTTCAAGATATTTCTTGAGGAATTCTTCAATTTCTAATAAGTATTCTTTGAGTTCCATATTATTCTAAGTATTCAAATTCGAAGTCGCACAGTAAAACTGTGTCACCATCAACAGCGCCTTTTTCTTTAAGAGCTTGTTCAATACCGATTTTTTCAAGATATGAAATTAATTTCATTAATCCTTCGTCGGTTGAGATATTAATTAAATTATATGTTCTTTCAATTGATTCACCAACAATTCTAAATTCGTGATCTTTTTCGTGGAGGATTTCAAAGATTGGTTTTTGTGAATCATAAGCATTATAAACCTTAACTTCTGGAGTGTTATCTTCGGTGACAAGCGGGAATCTATCTGTTTTAGCGAGTAATTCGACACATTTATCTGTAATTTCTTGAACGCCTAAGTTGGTTAAGCTAGATAATGCAAAAATTTTATTTTTGAAATGTTTTTTAAATTCTTTAAACTTCTCTTCACTCTCTGGTGAATCCATTTTACTTGCAACAACAATGACTGGGCGTTTATCTAAACCCATGCCGTAACTTTTAAGCTCATTTTCAGTAGTTTTGAAGTTTTCGTATGGATTTTCTTCTTCCATCGAAACAAGATGAACAATAACTCTACATCTTTCCAAGTGACGTAAGAAAGCTAAGCCTAATCCTCTACCTTTTGATGCGCCTTCAATTAAACCAGGAAGATCCGCCATAACGAAAGAACCGTTTTTTGTATTAACAACACCAAGATTTGGTTCAATAGTTGTAAATGGATAATCAGCAATTTCAGGATTTGCGTTACTAACAACACTTAAAAGTGTTGATTTACCAGCATTTGGAAGTCCGACAAGACCAACGTCAGCTAAAAGTTTAAGTTCAAGAATTAATCTTTTTGTCTCACCTGGTAGGCCGTTTTCAGCTACCTTAGGGCATTTATTTCGGTCTGATTTAAAGGCTGCGTTTCCTCTTCCACCTCTTCCGCCTTTTGCAACTAACAAAGTTTGTCCGTTTTCAGAAAGATCACCTAAGAATTTATGATCTTTTTCTTCATAAATAACTGTTCCGCACGGAACTTCAACAATCATGTCTTCAGCCTTATGGCCGTATTTATTTTTCGGACCACCTTTTTCACCATCACCTGCAATAAAAGTTTTGGAGTGTCTAAAGTTAAATAAAGTATTAATTGATTTGTTTGCTCTAAAAGTAATGGATCCGCCACGACCACCATTTCCTCCAGATGGTCCGCCTTTCGGCATGGACTTTTCACGGAGAAAGGCAATCATTCCGTCTCCACCTTTTCCGGATCTTACTTCAACAACAACTCTATCTATAAACATACATATACATTATATACGCGAGATAACAAAAAAGACCACAAAATTATGTGGTCTTAATTGAATTTGGTTTTTAAACTACTTTGCGTAAACTGAAGCGCGAGTTTTGTTTTTACCAACTCTTTCAAATTTAACAATACCATCAATTGTTGCGAAGATTGTATCATCTCCACCACGTTTGGTATTGATGCCTGGAAGAATTTTGGTACCTCTTTGACGATAGATGATGCTTCCAGCATGGCAGAATTGGCCATCACTTAATTTAGCACCTAATCTTTTTGATTCTGAATCACGTCCGTTTTTGGTAGAACCGACACCTTTTTTAGAAGCAAAGAGTTGTAGATTTAACTTAAATAACATAACTAATTTCCTTTCTCGATTACTTTCAGGAACTTTGGACTTGTCTCTTCAACAGATTTGAATTGCACAAGCATTACTTCAAGAACCTCGTAATCGTGTTCATTAGCATGACTAATTTCAACAACTGATGCGTCTCCTTCATTCAACTTAATTGTAAAACAATTAGGTTCTTTAAGAGCGTTACATCCTCCCACTAAGATTGAACTTACTGCAGCGCAGACTAGATCTTCTCCATGTGGGGCTGAATTAGCATGCCCTTTAACGGTTAAACTTGTAATTTTTCCGTTATTACGACTTGCCGTAATTTTAATCATAAATTAGGCAATTGATTCGACAACTAAGCATGTATATGGTTGTCTATGACCGATCATACGACGAGCTGAGTTGTGTTTAGCTTTGTATTTGTAGATGCGAATCTTTTTGCCAAGGCCGTTTTTAACAACTTTAGCGACAACTTTTGCGCCTTCTACGTATGGTGTGCCAACTTTGACTTCATTATCAGCGACGAGTAAGACTTTGTCGAATTCGTATTTCTCGTTTTCCTTAACTTCGAGTTTTTCAACGAAAATCTTTTGTCCAACTTCAACGCGGACTTGTTTTCCACCAGTTTCAATTATAGCGTACATTTAAATACCTCTACTTTCTCACTAAGGACTCGCTATTAAGGTCTAATGCCAAAGGCATTAAGTTGACTATACCTTTTCTATGCGGTTGTAGCTTGTGAGGCGACAACGCTTAATATAATAATATTACGGAGTATTTTTGTAAAGCGGATTTTCTAAAAAATAGAAAAAGGTATCCTCGTCAGGACACCTATCGCCAAGCGGGCCAGCCTTAATTAAGGGAGCGACTTATTCGTCAGAGGTCATCTGTTAGCTCCACCCCCGCATCACCGTATCACTATATGGCTATAGCGCGTCGTGGTCGTTTGCTGATTTCCACCTTTGGCATATTTAGTTTATATTAAAATTAATCAAATTTCAATTTTTATAGATGAAAATCCTCCTCTAAAAATAATAAGATGATCAATTAAATTTATTCCCATATTTTTAGAAGCTTTTTCCACTATTTTTGTGGACAAGATATCATCATCACTTGGACTAGAATCTTCATCCGGATGATTATGAATTAAATAGAAAAATTTAGCTTTAGCTAAAACAAGCTCTTGTAAAACCTGTCTAACATCAATTTCAAACGAATCAAAAGTGCCTTTGTAAAGTACTTTTTCTTTAATAATTCTATGCTTCAAATCAAGCATCAAAATTACCAGTTCTTCATGGTCTAAATTCTCCATATTTTGATAACGAAAATAGACATCGTGAATGGTATCAATTCTGGATGGATTTTTGTACTTATAAGTATTAAGTCTTCTATTAAATTCGAAAGTCGCTAAAAGGCGCAAAGCAATAGATTTTTTCAGCCCTAGATACGATAAAAGAGAGCAATAATTCGTATTTGAAAGAGACTCCATTGAGTTCGCGTGTGTTTTTAGTAGCTCTCCAGCTATATCGATGGCAGAATTACCTCTACCACCAGAGCCAATGATGAGAGCTAAAAGTTCCTGATCTGAAAGTTCTTCTATTCCATACATTAATGCCTTCTCGCGTGGGCGTAAATTAATAGGAATATCAGATATTTTCATTATTTCCAGGAAAACTTCCAACCGCCAGGAACTTGAGAAGTGCCCTCATTAGACATAAATAACTTATATACTATTACGGCCATGAGCGCGATCGCGCATATAGCCATAACTGTAGCTAAAGCAATCTCTCCGGTAATAATAGTTTTCATGTCTTTGCTAGATAATTTATATTTCATAAATTTATCCCCCTTCACTATATATATCCGTCTAAAATTAGTAATTATGTTTTTTCTTAATTTTTAAAATATTTTAATTAATAAAATTTTTTAATATTTTTAGAGGTCATAAAAGTAACAAAAAAGGAACCCTTTCGGATTCCTCTTTAATGATTAATACAAATTATTTATATTCGATATTTAAGATTTCGACTTTGTACTCTTTGTTGGCGTGAACTGAAACGATGTCGCCGATATTTTTGTCAACAACTGCACGACCAAGTGGAGAAACGTTTGAAATTAAACCTTTAAGTGGGTTTGCTTCAACTGTTCCAACAATTGTGTAAGTTTCAACTGTGTCATCACTTAAATCTTTGATTGTGACTTTTGAACCAAGAACAACACCTTTTGATTTGGTTGTTTTTTCTGAAATGATTTTAACATTTGCGAGAATATTCTCGATTTCTTTAATTCTGCCTTCGATTTCTGCTTGTTTTGTTCTTGCAGCATCATAATCAGCGTTTTCGCTTAAGTCGCCTTGTGAACGAGCAGCTTGTAAAGCTTCGATGACTTCTGGACGATCAATATCAATTAAGTGGCGAAGTTCTTTTTCTAACTTTTCTGCGCCTTCTTTTGTAAGTTCAATTTTATTTACCATGGCTTTATCTCCAAAAAATTAACATTAAAGAGTTTATCAATACTCTTTTGTTTTGTAAAACTATTTTTTAATCTCCTGTATTTTTTCGTCGTTCATATATGCATTAAAGACTTCTTCTGCTTCAGCATATTCTTCATCATCTTCAATTTCTTCTAAAGACTCTTCTTTTTCGTTTACAGCGAACACTAAAACGTCATCTTCATTATCTTTCTCATAGAGAAAAACATATTCCTTTCCACGTTGTTCAGATTCATAAGTAAAAAGAATTTTCATTACTTTTTCTTCACCTGAATCAGTGGTGATAATCATTTCATCATCAAAAATCATTTTTATTTTCCTCCAAATTTTTCTAAATATCTTTCCAAAATGACAACCGCCGCCATTTCGTCGATAATTTCTTTTCTTTTTTCGTAGCTTAATCCAGTCACTTTTAATTTTTCATCGGCCTCAATTGTTGAATAACTTTCATCAATCATTTCGATATGTAAATTAGGATCAAGTTTAAGCAAATCTTCCTTAAATCTAAGACAACTTTTAGCGTGTGGAGATTCGTCTCCTGATTCGTAAAGTGGCATTCCTAAAGCGATTGTTTTAATGTCCTCTTTTTTACATATTTCGATGACATGTTCACGTGCTTTTTTAAAGTTGCCAACTTCGAATCTAAAAGTCTCAACACCATGTGCTGCGATTCCTATGGAATCGGTTTTAGCAATTCCAAGTGTTGTTGTACCTAAATCTAAGCCTAAAATTTTGCTCATTTAATAAGCCCTTTCAAGACTTCAATTGCCTCTGGAAGTTTAGCAAGTAAACGACCACGACCATTGGCCATATTTGGACGACCTCCGCCGCCTCCACCAAGGACTTTAGCGACTTCTCTAATTAAGTCTCCGGCTTTATTATTCTCAAGAGCTTTACCGCCAACAAAAATGGACAATGGAAGTTCTCCATCTTTTCCGCCAACTAAGAATAAGATGTAATCAGGGAATTTAACCTTAAGTTCATCGCCGATTGTATTAAGGTTATCAATTGTTTGATTTTCGAAATGTTTACAAAGTAACTTGTAACCTTTAAAGTCTTCAAATTCATCTAAAACAGCATTCGCATTTTGATGTGAAAGTTTATCCATAAGAGATTCAAGTTTCTTACTCATTTCGCTTAATTTAGCGAGTAATTCTTTTGTTCTATTTAATGCGTCTTTTGGATTTGAACAGCCGATTGAGTTACAAACTGCCATTAATGCATCTTCTTTCTCTTTGAGAAGTTTATATCCACCAATTGAGCTTCTTCCTTGAATTCTACGGACACCTGCAGCAATTGAAGATTCGCTTTCAATTACAAATATTCCGATGTCTGATGTGTTTTTAACGTGACAACCACCACAGAATTCCATTGATTCATCACCAAAACGAACAACTCTAACTTCATCACCATATTTTTCAGAGAAGAATGCTTTAGCGCCTAACTTGGAGGCTTCTTCTTTCTTCATAATACGGATATCGGAAGGAATTGCTTTAGCAATAAGTCTATTAACTTCTGCTTCAATTTCTTTAAGTTGTTCACTTGAAATCTTTTCATAATGGGTGAAGTCAAATCTCATATATTCGTCTGAAACATATGAACCCATTTGTTTAATGTGATCTCCACCTAAAACTTTATCAAGTGCTGCTTGAAGTAAGTGTGTAGCAGAGTGATTTCTCTTAATTAACTCACGTCTTTCATCATCTAATTCAAGGTGAAGTTTGTCGCCAACTCTAACTGAACCAGATAAAACTTTCACAAAGTGAAGATTTTGTTTATTTGGAGCTTTTTGAACACTTAAAACATCAAGTTTTGCGTCTTCTCCAACCATTTTACCAGTATCTGCAACTTCGCCGCCTGATTCGGCGTAGAAATTCGTCTTATCTAAAATAATTTCACCTTCATCATCGATTGAATCGACCTTAACACCGTCTTTAAACACGCCAATCACAGTCGCATCAATAGGAGTTTCTTCATAGAAGAACTGTGAAGGTTCTTTAAATTCGAGTAAATCTTTTGATTGTTTATGCATACTTTGTTCGTCACTACGAGCATTTCTAGCACGTTCTTTTTGTTTTTCCATCTCTTCGTTAAAGCCATCTTCATCAACTTCAACACCGCTTTCTTTACAAATGTCTTTTGTTAAATCAAGTGGAAAACCAAATGTATCGTAAAGTTTAAATGCATCTTTTCCTTGAAGCTTTTTCTTGCCTTCAATCATTTCACGAAGCAAGGCTTCGCCACTAGATAATGTGACAATAAATTTTTCTTCTTCAGCCTTAAGCATTTTAACGATATGAGCCTCTTTTGAAACGTATTCTGGATAGAATCCTTTGTACTTCTCTATAACGACTGGAACAAGAGTATACATGAATGGTTTTTCAATACCGATTTTCTTAGCAAATCTCATTGCTCTACGGACAAGTCTACGTAAAACGTAGCCACGACCTTCGTTAGAGAACATTTCGCCATCACCAATAGCAAAAGTAACTGCGCGAATATGATCTGCAATAACTCTATATGGAATTTGATTTGGTGCTTTATATGGAACTTTGGCAATCTTTTCTACAGCTTTGATAATTGGTTCAAATAAGTCAGTTTCAAAGTTGGTATCGGTTCCTTGTAAAACAGAAGCAATTCTTTCTAGTCCTGCGCCTGTATCAATGTTTTTGCTCGGGAGTTCTTTATATTCACTACGTGGAGTGCCTGGAACAGCGTTATATTGGCTAAAAACAATACCCCAAATTTCAATATATCTATCATTTTCAATTTCTTCTCTTAAGAGACGTTCACCTAAATGCTCTGGATCATATTTTTCGCCTCTATCAAAGAAGACTTCAGTATTTGGGCCGGCTGGGCCTTCACCAATTTCCCAATAGTTTCCTTCAAGTGGGATAAGATGAGACTCTTCAATACCTTGTTTTAACCAAAGCCCGTGAGTTTCTTCATCAATTGGGTTATAGGTGAAATAAAGTTTATCTTTTGGCATTCCAAAGTATTTTTCATCAGTTAAAATCTCGAAAGCCCAGGCGATAACTTCTTTCTTAAAGTAATCTCCAATAGAGAAATTTCCTAACATTTCAAACAAAGTTTGATGTCTAGCAGTAAATCCAACATTTTCAATATCGTTTGTTCTAATTGACTTTTGAACGTTGGTGATCCTTCTATTTGGTGGAACTTCACTTCCGTCCATGTATTTTTTAAGAGCGGCGACACCAGAATTAATCCAAAGTAAAGATGGATCATTATAAGGAATAAGATTTGCGCCTTTTTCGATGTGATGTCCTTTTGATTCGAAAAACTTTAACCAAGTTTCTCTAATTTCTTGACCCGTTAGTTTTTTCATTTTTAGGCCTCCTAAACAAAATAAAAAAGTATCAACTAGGAACGAATTTCTCGCGGTACCATCCTAATTCAATACTTTGTATTGCACTTAATTAATTGTCTTTAACGCAGAACTACGTCAACTTTCATTGACTCCAAAAGAGTGGCAAGTTCTTTTATCGGAGTTAATTTATTATATAACGAAAATAATATGAGTCAAATAAAGACTCAAAAAAAGAGAACCCAAATGGATTCTCTATTTTTTGTTTTTAATTCCAACTACCGTAGCTAATACAGATTGATCTATAAGTGGTAAGTGTAGTTGATGAAGTGGAGTAATCACTTTGTGATGAATAACCGCTAACTGGAGCAAACATTGAAAGACCAGAAGCATTAGGCGATCCACTACCATGCCATTCATAAGCAACTAAGTCATTATATGCTGCTTTAGCGACGTCAACTTTACTCATAAGAGTAGAGTTACTACTATAGTTGGAATTGCTCTTAATCTTTGTTAAGAAATGTCCAGCATCGAAGACGTCAAATGGATAAATTGTATTGCCATAATAGTCTTGAGTTTCGCCAAATCTTTGGCAGCTATTCAATAAGTTCTTAAATGTATTCCATTTAGTAGAACTTGTAATAATTGTGCTTAATGTGGATGACATATCTTCCCAAGCTGTTTCGTAAGCAGCCCACTTAGATAAATCTAAGTAAGATAATGTTTGGTCATTTGCATAACCTGAGCCACTATATCCAGAGGTAGTAGACGAATTAAATCCATCAACAATAGCCTTTAAGATATTTGTGGTTGATTTCTTTTGGAATAAGTCATCAATCCAGGCTGTATATTCCCAACCATCGCCCCATTCAGATTCTTCTGCAGCGATTTGATATTTAGCATATTCTGAATTTAATCCAGCAATATCTTGAACTTGCATTAAGCAGCAGTCATAACCGATAAATTCAAATTTTTCAGTCATACCAAGTGTAGATCTTGCTGCTTTAATTGCACTCTTAACTTCAGCTGGAGTAAGTCCATCATTACTGAATTGTTCATCATAACAACATCCGCCCATAGCGCCACCGTGATTCCAAAGAATCAAACCGACGTTTTCAGCCGGATATGTTTCAAGTCCCCACTCAATGAAGTCTTGAAGTGAAGATGAAAGACCCATATTAACTTTACCGACTTGTGAATCTTTAACGTAAGTTCTATTTTGTAAGTGGAAACGGTTACGATAATCTTTGTTAATTACTGATGAATAAGTTGAAGACCATTTTGAAGCACCACCGGCTTGAACAACAACGTTGACACCATCTGGTTGACCAGTAACTTGTGCGATTTCTTTCAAGTCATCAGTTGCGGCACCTTGGTTAGATGAAGCATAATCTGATTCAAGGTCAGCACCACAAACGTACATAAGAATTGTCCATTCATCCTGGACGACTGTATCAACAGTTACTGTGACAACTTTATTAATTGAGCTATTTTCTTCAGAAGTAATAGTAATTGAAGCTGTACCAACTGCATTACCTGTAATAACGCCAGTTGAGCTAACGCTACAAACTGATGAGTTACTTGAACTATAAGTTAAACCTTTGTTCTTTGCATCGCTTGGAAGAACGCTAGCATTAAGTGACTTTGTTTTACTAACAGCTACTTTGTAGCTATCTTCTGCAGAAATACCTGTAACTCTTGCAATAACTTCGATTGTAATTGTTGTTGTTTTCTTATTTGTAGAATCATTTGGATCAGTATAAGTAATCTTTAATGATTTATTTCCGGTTGTTGAAGTGGAAATAGAAGCAAATGTACATGAAGAAGTGACATCAACTGGTGAGCCGACATCAAATGTTGCCATAACAGTTCCGTCAAATGTGTATGTGTTTCCTTTATCGACTTCTGTTGAATAACCTGAAGCAGCAATACTTTGAAGGACTGGAGTATGTTCGCAAACACGAATTTCAACACTAGCAGTTTTTGTAACACCTTCATATTCAAATGAAGCGCTAAATTCATAATTTCCGATTGTAGATAAATCTACATTATTTGATTTATCAGCTTTATTAGTTACGTTTTCAGTTGAGCCATCACTATAATTTGCGATAATAGTACCATTAAATGTGTAATTTCCTTGGCCAACTTCATATGAAGCTGTGTAACCAGAAATTGTGATACTTAATAATTCTTTAGTAACGGTTATTTGCTTTGTAACTTTCTTTAGGTTGTTTTCTTCAACATAAGTAATATTAAGATCTTTAGTCCCTGCTTTTGAAGTATCAATTGTTCCGATATCAGCTTGTGAAGTTACATCTTTAGTTGAATTGTTATTATATAAAGCAATAACTTTTCCATCAAAAGTGTAAGTTTCTAATGCTTTTACTGATTCGGTGTAATCGATTGCATCGATACTAAGTAAAGTAAGAGTTTCAACTCTCAAATAGGCTTTTTTGGTAAACTTGTATTGATCTCCTTCGTATCTAACGAAGAAATGAGTATTGGTACCAACTTTAGAAGTATCTAATTCACTGTAATCGAAAGAACAGTCACTCGTGACTTCTTTCTCACTCTCGTCTTCATACTTTAAAAAGACTTTACCGTCAAATGTATAGGACTCATCCTTAATGACAGTTTGTGTGTAATCTCTAAGTTCGATCCCCTTCTCTTCTTTTTTTTCAACGACTCCTTCGGAAGAGGAGAAAAGATCACATCCACTTAGGCCTGTTACGCTGATCGAGAGTATTAATAAATTTCTAAATACTTTTTTCATAAGGCGTTATTATAATAAAATAAACTTTGTAAATCAACAATAAATATATTATTTATCTAATTTTCAAAAAACTTTCTTTTGTAAAACAGCAAAAATTGTATATAATACTCGCATTGTTAAAAACAATATGAAAAAACGCATTCTTAATTTCTTTACAGTTACCTTAGGCGGAATGGCTAATGGGTTATTTGCTACCCTAATTATTGGCACTATTTTCGCGACAATTGGAACCTTTTTTACAATTTGGCCAAACTCAGGTTTCTGTAATTTTATGGTCGATGTAATCGGCACAAATTCACAAAAAAGTGGTCTTTCATATGTTTTACAACTTCTCACTGGCACAGGTATAGGCGTTGGCATCGCGCTTGCTTTAAAGATGGACGCGCTAAAGACAATTTGCCTTGCTGTTGTTGGCGAATTAGCTTCTTATTTTTCAATGACTGTTAATAAGAGTGGCGTTTTAGTAGAAAATAATACCTTCAAAGTAGGCGACCCTCTTACAATCTTCTTAGTATGTATTTCAGTTGCATTACTAATGAAATTAGTACTTCGCAAGAAAACTTCAGTTGATATTTTAATTATTCCACTATTTTCATGTGCTGTTGGGCTACTTCTTTCATTAGGAATTCGTTACCCAGCTGCATACGTTACTTTTGCAGTTCAATGGTTAATTAACGTGTCCACAAATGCTGTTCCATTCATCATGGGCGTTGTCGTTGCTGTGCTTATGGGTATGGCGCTTACCGCACCTATTTCAAGCGCGGCTATAGGCGCAATATTATTCTCTATTCCAGCAACAATGACAGTTTCAGCTGCTATGGCTGATTCAGCTTATTCAGGCTTGCTTCTTGCAAGTGGCGCTGCAATTGTTGGTTGTTCAACTCAAATGGTTGGATTCGCAATTCAATCTAGAAAAGACAATAATATCGGCCAAATCATCTCAATTGGCATTGGAACCTCAATGCTTCAGATTAAAAACATTATTAGGAAACCAGTTATTTGGTTACCAACAATTATTGCGTCAGCTATTTTAGGTCCAATTTCTACATGTGTACTTAAACTTGTCTGTCCAGGCGCATCATCAGGTATGGGCACCGCAGGACTTGTAGGTCAAATCGGCACTTTCTCTGCTATGGGTAACTCATGGCAAACATGGGTAGGAATATTTTTGTTACAAATAATAGCACCAATTGCGCTCGTATTTGGTATCGATCTATTATTCAGAAAAATCGGTTGGATAAAAGATGGCGATTTTGCCTTAAAACGAGAAGAAGAACAAACTCAGAATTAAAAACACCTCAATAGATGTGTCTTTTTTTACTTATTCAAGAATTTGTGGATATTTTTTGATAACGTGATCGACATCTTTATCACCACGGCCACTTAAATTCACTAAGATTGAACCAGAGTGACAAGTACGTGCTACTCGAATGGCGTAAGCAAGAGCGTGCGCTGATTCAAGTGCAGGAATGATTCCTTCAAGTCTACATAGTAGTTTAAATGCTTCAAGCGCCTCTTCATCAGTGACACTTTCATATTCTACTCTACCAATGTCATGCAAAAATGCATGTTCTGGTCCGACTGAAGGATAATCTAAGCCTGATGCGATTGAATATGCATCACAGACTTCGCCTTTTTCATTAACGAGGACTTTTGATTTAAATCCATGTAAAATTGCTTCTTTTCCAAAGGTAATTGATGCAGCGTTTTCGCCTGGAGCTTTGCCTTTACCCATTGGTTCAACACCGACTAATTTAACCGGGTCATTCAAAAATGCTTCAAAAATACCGATAGAGTTACATCCGCCACCAACACATGCACAAACACAATCTGGTAATTCACCTGTCATTTCTTTAAATTGTTCGCGTGCTTCACGGCCAATAATTTCTTGGAATTCTCTAACCATTAATGGGTATGGATGTGGGCCAACAACTGAGCCAATACAATAGAAAGCGTCTTTAGTTTCTTTAACATAATTTTCAAAAGCTGCATCCACCGCCTCTTTTAGAGTTCTAGTTCCAAATTTAACTGGAATTACACGTGCACCGAGGATTCTCATACGAGCAACATTAGGGGCTTGCTTTTCCATGTCAACTTCACCCATATAGATGTCACATTTAAGTCCAAAATATGCTGCTGCAGTTGCAACTGCTGTTCCGTGAGAACCTGCACCAGTTTCTGCAATTAGCTTGGTTTTTCCCATATATTTTGCAAGTAAAGCTTCGCCCATACAGTGGTTCAACTTATGAGCGCCCATATGGTTAAGATCTTCTCTTTTCAAATATATTTGAACTTTGCCTAAATAATTAGATAAACGTTCGCAATGGTAAATTGGAGTTGGTCTTCCTTGGAAATGATGACGAATTTCGCGTAATTCATTGATAAATTTGCTGGATTTGCAAATTGTAAGATAGGCATTGTAAATTTCAGTCATGCATTTCTGTAATTTTGGATCAACAAAAGAACCTCCATATTTCCCGAAATATCCATTAATATCTGGATAATTTTTACGATATGTTGAGAAATCTATTTTCTTATTAATATTAGTTTTTAATACGCGTTTGCCACGAAGATCGCTTGGCTTAGATGCGTTTTCAGGAATCATATATTTCTTCCCTTCTTTCTTTAAACCTTCAATACGGTTTTCTTGACATAAAAGACGAACTCTACGTTCATTAATGCCCCATTTTTCAGCGGCTTGTTTAACAGTTAAATACATTATACCTTTTCTCCATTTTCGGTATAATTATAAAATTGCCGATATACAAAAACAAGTGAAATGTTTAAGACCCCAAAAATTTTTTATATACTTTTCAATTTAAATTAAGTAAAATTTAAGCACTTATTTTTGTTTTCGGTTATTGGTTGTTTATTAACGAAATTTCACATTTTGTGAATGAAAATTAAATAGAAAGAATTTAGAGGAAAACTTATGAAAAAGACATTATTCGCATTAACAGCATTTGCTGCAACATGCCTAGCAGGATGCGGAAAAGGTAACCGCGCTAATGTTGGTTTACTTTATTGTGCAGCAGAGGCAAATTCTCTTTACCAAGTTAATGTTGTTAAAGCAGAACTTGAGAAGAAAGGCTTATCAACAAAGCTTATTTCATTCTCAGATTCAAATGATTTAGCTGCTGTATTAAATGGAAATATCGATAAAATCGATACAATGTATATTCCGACAGATAATACATGCGCAAGTAACGTTTCAATTATTGACAACGTTGTACGTGCTAAGAAAGTTCCTGTTTTTGCTGGTGAAGAAGGTATTTGTGAAGGCTGTGGCGCTATCACATTATCAATTAGCTACTACAATATTGGCGTTAAAACAGGTGAAATGGCTGCAAGCGTATTACTCGGAAATTCTGATATCAAATCTCTTCCAATTGCATATGATGAAAATCCAGTAAAGAAATACAACAAATCTTTCTGCGAGGCAGTTGGCATTACAGTTCCTGCAGATTACGTTCAATTAGATGCCGAAGGTGGATCAACATCTGCTCTTCCAGCATTCCAAAACACTGCAAATGCTCATTTCAATATTGGTATTTCCCAATTAGTTACACACCCAGCACTTGATGCTGCAACACAAGGCTTCCAAGATGCTGTTAAAGCCGCATTAGGCGAACCAAATGTAACATTTGACCTCCAAAATGCAGCAGGAGAAAGTGCAACATGTTCAGTTATTGCTAACCAATTTGTTTCACATAACGTTGATTTAATCATGGCAAATGCTACTCCAGCTTTACAAGCAGCAGCAAATGCTACAAGCACAATTCCAGTTTTAGGCACATCAGTTACCGAGTACGGAGTTGCTCTTGGTATTGAAAACTTTAACGGAGTTGTTGGTCGCAATATTTCTGGAACAAGTGATTTAGCTCCACTTAGTGAACAAGCAAGCATGGTCGCTGAAGTATTTTCTTCATTTATGAAGAAATAATTGAGGACATTAAATGTTAGATTACCTCTCATCGCTTCCTGGTGCAATGGTCCTGGGCTTAATCTGGACGATTATGGCCTTGGGTGTTTTCATCACCTACAAAATTCTCAACATTGCTGATTTAACAGTAGATGGTTCTTTCGTTACAGGAGGAATCGTTGCTGCTGTTTTAATCACAAATGGAATGAATTTTGGACTCGCACTTTTAATAGCGACTTTAGCAGGGGCAATCTGCGGTTTATTAACCGCATTACTTCATACACTCCTAGGCATACCGGCAATTTTAGCGGGTATTTTAACGCAAATGGCGTTATGGAGTATTAACTTAATTATTTCTCATTCAAGAAGTAATATTTCCGTCTATTCATTCTCTTATAGCGTTTTGTTTAGCCAGATGAACGTTTACGATGCTTTATGGAAAATAGCCCTAATTGTCGCTGTTTTCCTTGGACTTTTATACATTTTCTTTGGTACTGAACTTGGCGCATCAATCCGAGCGACTGGTAATAACCAGGATATGGCTAGAGCACAAGGCATTAACACAAAGTTAAATATTGTCATTGGACTTATGATTTCTAATGGCTTAGTTGCTCTTTCAGGCGCATTACTCGCACAATATCAAGGATTTGCTGATATCAATATGGGTAAAGGTGCAATCGTTATTGGTTTATGTGCAGTCGTTATAGGCACAGCAATAACAAGTAAGATCTCTACCAATTTCTTGGTAAGACTTTCAGGTGCTGCTGTTGGCGGATTAATTTACTACATTATTTATCAAACAGTTGTTTTTATGGGTTTAGATACAAATCTCTTAAAAGCTTTAGCTGCTGTTATTGTTATCGTATTCTTAGGTATTCCATATGTTAAAAAAACATATGGCGATAGAATTAAGAAACATTACAAGAATAAAAGGATTTCTGCAGGAGGTAATGAATAATGATTGAAATTAAAAACATCACTAAAACATTTAATCCTGGCACAGTAAATGAACATAAGGCTATCGATAACCTTAATTTAACACTTCATGAAGGTGATTTCATCACAGTTATTGGTTCAAATGGGGCAGGTAAATCCACATTACTTAACATTATTGCTGGATCAGTTCCTGCGGATTCTGGATTTATTCTTTTAAACGGAACAGACGTTGCAAGTTTAAGTGAACATAAGCGCGCACCATACTTCGGTCACGTCTTCCAAGATCCAATGAAAGGAACAGCCACAGACATGACAGTTATTGAAAATCTTGCTTTGGCAAGAAGTCGTGGCAAAAAGCGTTCCTTATTCCGTTGGTCTATCCCAAATAAAGATAAAACCTTCTATGAAGAACAACTTAAATCGCTTGGTTTAGGTCTTGAAACAAGACTTTATCAAAAAGTTGGTCTTTTATCTGGTGGTCAAAGACAAGCTATTACTCTTTTAATGGCGACAATTTCTCAAAAACCATCATTTAATCAAATTCGTAAAGATTACGTTAAATTTAATCCAACTCGTCGAAGTGAAGCTAAAGAAGAAGTTGAAAGAGTTTATCACGAGCAAAAAGAAATCTTTGTTAACTCCCGTAAGGCAATTAGAAAAGATTCTTCCTTGTCGTTAGTTGAAAAGAACGAGAAGATTAAAGACGCATATGGCATTTTCGATTCGAAAATGCGTGAATATGACGTCACAAAGCCAGTTTTACTTCTTGATGAACATACAGCCGCTCTTGATCCAAAGACAGCCGCAAAAGTTCTTGAGATTACTGAACGTATCGTTAAAGAGCAATCATTAACAACTATTATGATTACTCATAATATGAATGATGCTATTAAATATGGAAATCGTTTAATTATGATGTCAAATGGTAAGATTGCAGTTGATATTTCAGGAGAAGAAAAGAAGAAATTAACAATCTCGCAACTCCTTGATATGTTCTCAAGCGCAAGTGACAACGACGTCTTATCAGACTCAGCTATATTAGGTTAATAAAAATGGATGTTCCTATTGGAGCATCCATTTTATTTTGTAATTATATTACAATTTGTTAATAACGACGTTGTTATCCTTATAATCTACAACGTATTTTGATTCAGTGTTTACATTGCCCTGAACAATATTTTTAGCGATTAAAGTTTCGATATTGTTTTGAATAAATCTCTTGATTGGACGAGCGCCAAATTGTAGTGAGAATGAATTATCAAGAATATATTTCTTAAGAGTATCCGTAAATTCAAAACTATAATAAGACTCTTTAAGTCTAGAATTAAGTTCGTTAAGCATTTTGGTAACGATTTTTCCTTGAACTTCTTTAGAAAGTGGTGAGAAGTAAACAATCTCATCGATTCTATTTAAGAATTCAGGTTTAAATGTTTGATGAAGTAACACTTCAACCTTATCTTTTTCGCCATTTAAAAGATATTCGCTGCCTAAATTAGAAGTCATAATGATGATTGTATTTCTGAAATCAACGACTCTACCTTGTGAATCTGTTAAACGACCATCATCAAGCATTTGAAGAAGTAAGTTAAATACTTCTGGATGTGCTTTTTCGATTTCATCGAATAAAACAATTGAATATGGATTTCTTCTAACCTTTTCAGTTAATTGTCCGCCTTCTTCATAACCAACGTATCCTGGAGGGGCGCCAATTAATCTTGAAGTTGAGTATTTCTCCATGTACTCGCTCATATCGATACGAACAATGTGAGATTCAGAATCAAATAATGATTCTGCTAAAGCACGTGCAACTTCAGTTTTACCAACACCGGTAGGACCAAGGAATAAGAACGATCCAATTGGACGATGGCTATCTTTAATTCCGGCTCTTTGACGAATAATTGCGTCTGAAACAAGTTTTAAGGCATCATCTTGGCCAATAACTCTACGTCTTAGTGTCGATTCAAGGTCTAAGACCTTTTCACGTTCGCCTTTTTCGATTTTACTTAAAGGAATATTGGTCATTTTAGAAATAATTCTCGCGATTTGTTCCTCATCAACAACTTCAGAAAGAAGTCTTCCCTCTTCTTTTGTTGAAGCATCCATTTCTTTGAGTTTCTTCTCTAACTCTGGAATAACTTTGTATTGTAATTCACCAGCCTTTTCGTATTCAGATCTTGAAAGCGAAACATCAAGATCAAATCTTGCTTTTTCAAGTTTCTCTTTAGCCTCTTTAATAGCTAAAATTTGTGATTTTTCTTGATTCCACTTGTTAACAAGTGACTTATCTTGTTCGTTGAGTTTATCAAGTTCAGCGTTAACATCTGCAAGTCTCTTCTTAGAAGCGTCATCTCTTTCCTTTGAAAGGGCAACTTTTTCGATTTGAAGCTGTCTAATTCTTCTTTCAAGTTCATCAAGTTCCGCAGGCATAGATGCGAGTTCAACTTTAATGGATGCGCACGCTTCATCAACAAGGTCGATAGCTTTATCTGGAAGGAATCTACTTGTTAAATAACGATTGCTTAAAGTAGCTGCTGCAATTAAGGCATTATCAGTGATTTTGACACCGTGGAAGGATTCAAATCTGTTTTTAAGGCCTCTAAGAATTGTTACTGTGTCTTCAACTGAAGGTTCATTAATCAAAACAGGTTGGAATCTTCGCTCCAAGGCACGATCCTTCTCAATATATTCTCTATATTCTTTTAAAGTAGTCGCACCAATACAGTCAATTTCGCCTCTTGCAAGCATTGGTTTAAGCATGTTGGATGCGTCAAGCGCTCCATCAGTTCTACCGGCACCCACAATTAAGTGAATCTCATCGATGAATAAGATGATTTTTCCATCACTTTCCTTAATTTTATTAAGGACAGCTTTAAGTCTTTCTTCAAATTCACCACGATATTTAGCACCTGCAACAAGTGCGCCCATATCAAGTTCATAAATTTCTTTATCTTTTAAAATGGTTGGAACATCATCTTTTACAATACGTTCCGCTAAGCCTTCAAGAATAGCTGTTTTACCAACACCTGGTTCACCAAGTAAAATGACATTATTTTTGGTTTTTCTAGCTAAAATTTCGATGATTTTACGTATTTCTTCATCACGTCCTATGACTGGATCAACTTTTCCTTTCTTTACTTCTTCGTTAATGTTTCGTCCAAATTTTTTAAGGATATCTTTATCGTTTTCGTAATTAGGCATTTCATTCATTGTCATAATAATCACCTCCTAATTTCAATTACATTTTAGCACAATTTTGGCACTCTACAAGTGAGAGTGCTAAAAATTTTAATAAATACAAAGTATTTAATTTTTTAAAAATAAAGAAAAAACTGAGTTTTAGCCCAGTTTTTACCATACTTTTTTGTGTTTATTTATCTATTCTAATATTGTCTCTATAGACTTCATCTATTGTGCCTGATCCAATCATTAATCCTTCTTTATTATAGAAGACAGCTTCTTGTCCAGGAGTGACTGCTTTATAGTAATCATATTCACACACGATTTCACCGTTAATTAAATTAATAGTAGCAGGATGATCTACTTGACGATATCTAAATTTAACCCCTACTTTTTGAGGGAATTCTTCGTCTTTGTTTATGAAGTTTAACTTTCTTACAATACATTTATTGGACATTAAGTACTTTTGTGCATCTCCACGAGTGACATACAAAATATTTTTCTTTGCATCCTTCTTTACGATGAACCAGCCGGTTGCAGTTTCGCCCGAAATACCACCAATTCCTAAACCTTTATGTTGACCAATTGTATAATAATAAACTCCGCGATGCTCTCCAACCTTTTTACCTGTATCAATATCAACGATATTGCCTTTTTGGGCTGGAATGTAATTTTTAAGGAATTCTCTAAAGTTTCTTTCGCCAATAAAACAAACTCCAGTTGAGTCTTTTTTGTCCATTACTGATTCTAAACCAAGTTCATGGGCAATTTTACGGACTTCTGGTTTGTCAATATCCGCAAGAGGGAATAAACAAGACTTAATTTGTTCTTCATTAATTTGTGATAAGAAATAAGTTTGGTCTTTATTTGTGTCTTTGCACTTCATTAAATAATAGAGACCATCTTTTTCTATTCTTTTTGCATAGTGGCCCATTGCAATCATGTCGCAGCCATTCTTCTTTGCAAAATCTAAGAAAGCATCAAATTTAATATATTTATTGCATAAAATATCTGGATTTGGAGTTCTTCCACATTCATATTCAGAAATAAAAAATGAAAAAACATGATCCCAATATTCTTTGATAAAATCGACTCTAAGTAGAGGAATTCCGAGCTTTTCCGCTACTTTTTGGGCATCTTGATAATCTTTTTCTTGTGGGCATTGATCATCGTTAACAGTTGGATTTCCTAAATAATCTCCATTAGCCATAGCATCCCAGTTACGCATAAAACCAGCTACAACTTCGTAGCCTTGTTTTTTTAGTAGATATGCTGCAACTGCACTATCAACTCCACCACTTAATCCAACCATTACTTTCATAAACCGAGTTCCTCTGAATCTAAAATGGTTGTGAAAGGACCATTATTTTCTAAATCGATCTTCATATCTGCGCCAAAAACACCAGTTTCTATATGAATTCCGGTTTTAATTAAGCATTCATTGAAATAATCATATAATTTTGTCGCCTCATCTGGTCTCATTGCATTAACAAAACTTGGACGACATCCATCTTTAAGTGAAGCATAAAGAGTAAATTGAGAAATTGATAGAATTGAACCACCAATATCAGTTAATGAAAGATTAGTTTTGCCGTTTTCATCATCAAATAGTCTCAAAGAGACTAATTTATTAACCATTCTTTCTACTCTTTCTTTTGTATCGTTATGTGTAAAGCCAACAAAAACACAAAAACCGCGGGAGATGACTCCCACGATTTTATTATTAATTGTGCAACTAGCACGGTTTACATTTTGAATAAGTATTCTCATTAAGCCTTAATATAATCATGAACTGTTGGAGGATATTCAACAAAGCCATCAACAATTGTAAATGCATTTTCAATATCTTTTAGAATTGATGCAAATTCATCTTTGTTGGTATGGACAACACAAAGTGTATCGCCTTTTTTAACTTTATCGCCAACTTTCTTATTTAAAACAATACCTGCCGACATATCAATAACATCATCAAATGTTTCTCTACCAGCACCTAAGCGCATTGCGCTTTCACCGATTTCAAGGGCTACAATATGTTTAATATAACCTGGTTTTGGAGCTTTAACTTCCACAATATGTTTAGCAAGTGGAAATTTTTCTGGATGATCAATATATGAGACATCTCCACCTTGTGCGATGACCATTTGTCTAAATTTTTCAAATGCTGAACCATCTTCAACGACTTTATGGAGCATTTTAAGGCCTTCTTCTTCGCTACTAGCTATTCCAGCTTGTTCAAGCATAATTGCGCCTGATTGATAACAAAGATCTTGGAAATCTTTTGGACCATGTCCATGTAGTGTATCAATAGCTTCTTTAACTTCAAGTGCATTACCAACAGCATGGCCTAGAGGTTGTTCCATTGAAGTAAGAACAGCACGAGTATCTCTATTTAGAGAATTACCAATTGCACACATAATTTTGGCGAGTTTTTTGGCGTCTTCTCTAGTTTTCATAAATGCACCATTACCAAATTTAACATCAAGTAAGATACAATCTGAACCTGAAGCTAACTTCTTTGACATAACGCTTGATGCGATTAATGGAATTGATTCAACTGTACCAGTAACATCACGCAAAGCGTATAGTTTTTTGTCTGCTGGAACTAAAGTTCCAGTTTGACCAGCAATGGCTAAACCAATTTCTTTTAAAATGCTAATAAATTTAGTTTCTGACAAGAAAACATTCATTCCTGGAATTGATTCTAATTTATCAAGTGTTCCGCCTGTATGGCCTAAACCACGGCCAGACATTTTTGCGACAATTGCGCCACAAGCTGCAACCATTGGCCCAAGCGCTAATGAAGTCTTGTCGCCAACACCGCCTGTAGAGTGTTTATCAACTTTCTTTCCAGGAATATTAGATAAATCCATAACGTCGCCGCTATGTTCCATTCTATCTGTAAGATGAACGATTTCATCGTTCGTCATTCCTTTAAATACAATTGCCATTAATAAAGCAGAGACTTGGTAATCAGGAATTCTTCCTTCAACATAACCATCAATAAAGAAGTCAATTTCTTCGTTCGTAAGAACACCGCCATCTCTTTTCTTTGTAATAAGATCAACCATTCTCATAAAAATATTACCTCATAATAACTATACTATATCAGTTCTATTAATAGAAATAAAACCTATAAATGCGATGACAAGTGACTTTAAATAAACTAAAATACCTTTGAATCAAAATGGAATTCGAGAAGTCTTTGGAAAAATATCTAAGTAAAGAGCAAATAAGCATATTAGTTGCATCTTTTTCTGAAGCTGAAAAGAAAGCTATTTACTTAAATACAAATAAACTTAGTAATGAATCCCTGATTAAACTTTTCCCTAAACTAAAGAGTCACCCAGTTGTTCCTAACGGATATTTATACGAAAAAAACGAATACGAATTAGGCAAAAAGATTTATCACGAGTTAGGAGCATATTACATTCAAGAACCTTCTGCAATGTTAGTTGCTCATTTTTTGGATGCAAAACCAGGCGAAATTGTTCTTGATCTTTGCGCTGCTCCAGGCGGAAAAACTATTCAAACTGCATTAAAAATGCAAAATCAAGGCTTAATAATTGCTAACGACTTATCGAAATCACGTGCAAACATTCTTCTAAGTAACATTGAAAGAATGGGCATTTCTAATACCATTGTTACTTCACTTGATTTCAAAAATTATTATCAAAAATTTGCAGGATTTTTCGATAAAATCATCTTAGACGCCCCTTGTTCAGGCTCTGGAATGTTTAGAAAATCTGATGAAATGAAAAGTGACTGGACTTATGAAAAAGTTTTAAAAAATGCTGCCATTCAAAAAGAACTAATTTTGATGTGCTATTCAATGTTAAAAGAAGGCGGAAAATTAGTTTACTCAACCTGTTCTTACTCATATGAAGAAGATGAAGAAGTAGTTGATTTTTTACTTCAAAATAGTGACGCAAAATTAGAAAAAATACCTTCATTTAAAGGTGAATTTAGAACAGAAAATTTTAGTGAAACTGTCCACCTTTTCCCATCAAATTTTGAGGGGGAAGGTCACTATATCGCTCTTATTAAAAAACCTGGAATACTACAAAGTAGTAAAATTTCTCCATTTGAAGTAAAAAGAGTTATTCAAGGCAAGGGTAATTCAAAAGAAATTCAGAAGTTTTTAGTTCCTTCAAAACTACCTTCTAACTTTGAAGAACTTGCTCTTCGCCCAGGTCTATTTTTAAGTAGCCAAATTGGTGATAAATTTGTCCCATCTCACCACTACTCACACGTTACAAATTCAGATAACTCAATTGAACTTACAAAAGAAGAAGTTGTTAAGTATCTAAAAGGTGAAACAATAAATAAAAAATGCCCGAACGGCTATCAATTTGTTAGCTTCATGGCCATGAATTTAGGCGTTGTTTATTCGATTAATGGAATTTTAAAGAATTATTATCCAAAAGGTCTACGCTTTAGCGCGAGCGTCGACTTTAACTTCTAAAGCTTTCTTTTTATCTGAAATCTTCATTGATTCGATATATTTCTTATCTAAACCTCTAAAGTAGTCGACCTTCGCATCGACTTTTTTTCTAAGTTCACCTGCTAAATCATTCGTGTTTGTTTTTTTAAACTCTTCAGCAGGAATTGTTTCTAAAATT
>JAFXWB010000066.1 GCA_017534425.1 Bacilli bacterium | reverse complement strand
TATAACAGCTCCTAATGAAATTAAAGTTATTAATATTGGTTTTTTCATATCTTTACCTCACTTTTATTTTAACAAAAAAATCTCCTCAATTCTCAATGAATTTTGGAGATTATTTTGCGTAATGGCAGGGGTGACAGGAATCGAACCCGCGTTAGCGGTTTTGGAGACCGTTGTACTACCATTGTACGACACCCCTGTTGCTCGTTAATTATAAGTAATCACAAGCGTATTAACAAGTTAATTGTTATTTAAATTGTTTTTCCACCACTTTTTTCTGTAAAAGTAGAATGATTGTTGTATAAACAACTGCTAATGCAAAGAATATTCCTAATGCGATATAAGTATTTGTAGGAGATTTGCCTGCAAAGCTTGTTAAAAGAAGCAAAGGAGCAACTGCAATCATTGCAGGGAACTGAGAAACAATAAAGATATTGGATGATTGAGTTTCGAATGAAGAATCAACTTCACGAAGCAAAATCATACCATTTGATGCAGTTCCAGTTAATGTACCAAAGTTAACTAAGAACATATGATGATGTAAACCATTGAAACAATGTTTTGTAATAAATCTAACGTAGAAGAATGTGACGATTGTACCAACTACAGTTAAGGCAATTAAGATCCAAATGTAGTTTTTAATTTCATTAATTTCAATTGCGGCAACACCGGCAATGATCATAAGATCAAATGCTAAACCAGAAATTCTGTCCATTTGATAGTTATTAATGTATTTGTGTTTAATAACTTTCTTTTTTCTTAAGAAAACAAGGATTGCTTTGAACAATGTGGCAGTTATAACACCAAAGATGAAGTTAAATCCCCAAGCGATATCTTGGACCATTTTGACACCTGTAGCGTGAAGTGCGCACATAATTCCAAAGGCTGCAGCATAGCTGACGGCAACAATACCGACTTGAACTGACATCTTATCAATTGAATCGGAATCTTCGATTTCGTGTTCTTCAACAAATTCTTCAACTCTTCTTTCAGTAATACCATCACCTCTAACAATTTCGCCTTTTCTTCTATAGATGTTGAGGTAAATAACACCGACAACAGAAGCAACGATAAATCCAATAGATGCTAAAGCAAGACCAAAGCTACCATTTGCAATACCAAAGTTAATATCCCAAGTCATAGCGTTTCCTGGACCTTGTCCAAATGCTAATGGAAGAATTATTCCAGAAGCATGGAAAACTTGTGAACCAATCCACCAGAAGATTAAAACTGTAAGGAGTCCAAAGACTGCTTGCAACATATATGTTGCACCAGTTAATAAACCATTTTGAATTGATAAGATGCCTAAGCCTTTTTGTTTTTCTTTGTTTGCAACTTTTAAAGTTGTAGCAATAAATCCGATTGCTAATGCGTGATAAGTGATTACTTTCATGATTTGTTTATCTATTAATAGATAATCATTTGGTGAAACCCACTTAATAAATAAGCCAAGTAATGCAAGTAAAACACCACCAATTAAGGCTGACGGAATGAATGATTTTCTTAAGAAAGGTATACTTCTTCTAAGCAAGTTTCCTAAAACAAGAAAAACTAATAAGAGTAATAGTTGGACTACAACAGCCCAAACACTGCCAAAATTATTCAATGAAAAATCCCACATAGACTAATTCCTTTCTTCGAGAGTGTAATAAATGTCTGCTTTATTGTCTCTCATCTTTGTGTCTAATTTATTGAACATTAAAACGAACTTTAATGGATTGAATCTTGGGTTGCCTTTGACAAGATAATCTTCATCTTTTGTAGAGAAATTGAAGTTATTTCCGTTAATAGGTGAAGCTATCTCAATTTCGTGAATATCTATGGTTTTTTCAGCAAATTTTATATAATTTTTCGTCAAAATTACCGGTCCTTTTGCCACTAATTGTCGTTTTTTGCCTGGAACAGAAATATAAAGATCTGCACCTTCTTCATCATGGAAAATTTCCTCATCTTCCTTAGGTTCAAAAGCTTTGATCCAGCGGATTTGATAATTGTACCAATCAACAAGTTTTGTAAATTTAAATTCTGGATCATCACTCTTTAAATGTAAGTCTTCCGTATACTCAACTTTAAGACCACATTCCTTACAATATAAGTAATTACCTTTAGAATAAAGGGTTTCAACGTTACCACATTTTGGACAAACGAATAACATTCTTTCTAAATACTCTGCTCTTTCGTCTGATTTATAAAGCATTCCTGACTCTGAATCGTAAACTCTTAAGTTCTCTTGAATGACCTTGTAAAGTTCTTCATCAGACCAGTTAGCATATTCTTCTGGTTGTAAAATGCGTTTAATTTCACCATAGAAAGGTCCTTTACGGCGAGATTTAGCAAATCTTGGGTCAACACCTGTTCCACCATGGAAATTAAACAAAACAATAGGTTTTTTGAAGAATCTAACGAATTTTGCAAATCCATTAGTCATTGTGAATTGGAATTCCGCATAACTTCTATTGCCTTCTGGGAAAATAAGAAGTGATCCACCTTCAAGAATACATCTCATCATATCCATATTGGCTTTAATATCGACTGCACCTTTGTGCTTACCAATTAATCCAAGTTGATGTTGGAACATTTTGGCGACCCAACCTTTAGAAAGAAATGAGTCAGTTAAGACACCATAAAGATGTCTTTGAAAAGAATATGGTAATAAAATACCATCGAGTCCAGTTTGGTGATTGGCGAGAACAATATAGCTCTCACCTTTTTTCATCTTCAAATAGCCTTTTCTTTTGTAATGTTTGAAAAAAGCAATCATTGCAACAATAGGTCTATAGAAGTGATTCCAACCCGTGTGTCTAGGAAATACAATTTGATTCTTATTTTTCTTCATAAATTATCCTCGAATAACTGGAAGAGCATATTGAACAAACGCGACAACAAGTGCAATAAAAAGTAGCATTATTCCCGCAGAAATATTGAGTTTTTTTTCATCTAAGTGGTTTGCAATTCTTGATCCAATAAGCGAAAAAATCATTGTGAAAGCAACGCAAAGCAACATAATGAAGAAGAAATTACTAGACAAAGTAAGCTCGTTTACATTAGCGCCACCTCTAAACATCCACTCAATCAAAATATGGAATCCTGCACCCGCAAATGCAGAGAACGACATAACAAAAACAGATGTTCCAACAGCCTTATGCATTTCAAAACCAAGGAAGACTGTTAAAACTAAAAGAAGTAACATTCCACCTCCAGCTCCAACAAACCCACAAACGAAGCCTATTAAGGAACCAAAAGTAATAGAGTAAATTACTTTTCTTCTTGTAGTTAAACCTTCTTTAGCTTTACCAACTCTTGTGTGTGGGAAAATCAACATTTTAAGTCCCATTAAAGTAATCGCAACTAATGTTCCAATTCCCATGGCCATATTTGGCATAAAATACGCTACCAGTGAACCTAAGAATGTAAATATTAAGACAGTACAAAGTAATATTAACCCATTCTTTACGTCTACATTACCATGCCTATGATACATATATGCAGCGCCAGCGCTTGCTAAAACATCGCTCGCTAAAGAGATGGCAGTTGCCTCAAAATGAGGCATTCCTAAGAATCCCATTAAAATAGGAGTAATTGCGACTGCAGCAGACATACCAACAAAGCCAGTACCAATACCAGCGAATAAGGATGCTGCTAAGCAGATGAGAATGGTTGTTAATATATTAATGTCCATCGATTAACCTCTAGCAATTTTAGATACTAGAGACATATCGACCTGGCCATCATAATTCATTTTGAAGTGTTTCATTACTGAAGGCATAGATTTATCGTCTAAAGACGCAATGATTTTTCTTATTTCATCTTCAGACATAAGTTTTGGTAAATATTTCTCTATTAACGCTTTTTGCGCTTTTATGTTCTGAACTTCTTGAGTTCTACCAGCCTTCTCATAAGAGGCTAATTCCTCATCAAGTTCCTTAATTGTCTTAACTATAATTTTTACTAAATCAGCATCAGTGGTTTCTTTACCTTGAGCTTTTTGCTCAATATCTAATGCTTTATATTTCGAAAGAAGGACTGAATAAATAGCCCTTGCTACTTGATCTCTTGCTTTTAAGGCTTCAATATTAGCCTTGTTTAATTCATCTATTAACATATTAATATGTTTCCTTTCTAAATAAGTCTCTTATCATTCTGAAAACTGCGAAGTAAATTGCGAGAATTTCAAGACGTCCTGCAAACATACCAGCGATAAGCGTCCATTTAGCTGCTACTGTTGATTGCATTGATACGCCAATTGATAAGCCAGTACATGCCAAAGCATTACCAAATTCAAATAATGAATCACCGAAGTTAGAGAAACCTTCTCCACCTCCGTTAAAAATAGATACTAATAAACCACCAACAAATAAAATCGTTACATAAAGTAAGATAAATCCAAATGAGTTTGCAATTTCATCAGGATGGACTTCTTTATCCTTACCACATCTATACACAAAGTGTGGATAAATCTTATTTGCAGAAGAACCAGCTTCTCTTGTATTCCAATAGAATGACTTGAATGCTAAAACAAATCTATATTGTTTTACACCACCGGATGTAGAACCCATACCACCACCGATAATATTCATTAAAGTGACAAGAAGTAATGTTCCTTGGCCGAGTGTCTTAAGATCTGCAACATTTGAGAAACCTGTGGTTGTGATTGCCGAAAGATAAGTAAATGACGATTCAACAAATGTATTTCCAACGCTAGATGCATAACCAGATGTGGATCTAGCAAGTACTGCTGTAAGGAAGAAAAGCGGAATAAAGATTAAACATAAAATTCCAAAGAATCTAACTTCGCAGTCCTTAAATACCTTTTTAAATCTGCCCGTAATTAAGAACATAGCAAGTAAGAAATTTAATGAACCAAATAACATCAATATAATTGATACGACTTGAATTGCCCAATAACTCTTAGAGCTTGCAAAGGCAATAATGCCTTCAGGTCTTGATGAGAATCCAGCAGTTGCGAATGCACTAATAGAATGGACAAATGCATCGTATGAGCTCATTCCGCAAAGCATATAAAGAATGTAACCAAACAACATGAAACCAGAGTAAAGAGCAAGAATGACTCTAGCACTACGTGCTAAGTTAGGCATTAACTTATCATTGTGGCCTTCTGCTAAATATAGTTTGAGTCCATATCTATCAGAGATAGCGGATGTAATAATAAGAACAAGTCCAATACCACCTAAGAAACAAAGAACCGATCTATAAATAACAAATAAACGATGTGATTCATAAATGAAGTCTTTGAAAATGGATAAACCAACAGTTGCATAACAAGATGTTGTTTCAAACATTGCATCTGTAAAGCTTAAATTCATATCCTTTTGTAAAAGGAATGGAACAGCAGAAATAAAGATGGCGCAAAGCCAAATCAATACTAAAAGTATTGAGTCTTGATGTTTACCTAATTGTGCTTTCTCTTTTCCGGCAATTAAAAACCCAAACATTAATGAACCACCAATAATTGCGCCTGCACTAGGAATAACAAAACAATACCAGTCACTAGCTTCTGGACGAATTAATGGATCAATTAAGCCAAAAAGAGGCAATAGTAAAGCAATGCCTACAAATGCAATAAATAAGCCTAAGTAACCAAAAATTAGCCTATAGCCTGAAGCTGTTTTTTTCATTTTCTATTTTTCTTTTTGAACAAATTCGATTAATTTCTTTTGATCAGCTGGGGTAGATAAGATAAACAATTTATCTTTTGGAAGAATTAATGTAGAACCATTTGGAATAATAACCCTAGGTCTACGATAAACACAGGCAATACTTCCTTCTTTTGGGAAGTGAATGTCCATAATATGTTTGTGAGCAATTAAAGAAGTTGCTTTAACAACAATTTCTGACATAACGATATTGTCGTTTTCGAAAGACATTGTCTTAGTAATCTTTTCGATTGATGATTCTGCCAAAACAGAAGAAACTAATGTTTCTGTTGATGAGATAACAGAATCAAGACCTAATTCTTTAAATACTTCAACGTTTTTTGGGTTCTGAACGATACAAATACATTTTTTAACGTTAAATTGTTTACGAGCATGTAAACATCCAACATAGTTGTCTGAGTCTTTGTGACCCAATGCAATAAAAAGATCTGCGCCTTGAATATTTGCTTCTTTTAAGGTGCTTACTTTTGTGAAATCACCAAGAATTACTGGTAATTTTGAGGATTTTGCAAGTTTATTTGCGACATCTTTGTCGTTATTGATAATAGTGAGAGTATTATTACGAGATTTAAAGTTCTTGATAATGTAGTCAGCACTATTAGTACCATTACAAATAACAATCTTCATTATTTACGTCCTCCTCTCAATAAGTTGAACTTATCATAAGATAACTCAAGAGGATAAATGGCCTTGATATCCATTCCTTTAAGCAAAACTTCGTTATCTGGTTCAGAAAGACGAACATAAATATTCGGAACTCCATAAAGTTTTTTAGCGATATGAGCAACGAATAAATTTAAATTGTCATCATCGGTTGTAATAACAATTTCTTTAGCGGAATTAATTCCTGCTTCTTCAAGAACAGCAAGATCAGAAACATCACCAACGATTGTGTAACCACTGAAACGTTCTGAAAGACGTCCAAAATTCTTTGGTTCAATATCGATAACCATTATATTTTTGCCTTCTGAAGAGAACTTATTTGTAATTGTTGCGCCTAATGAGGAACAACCACAAATAATTGTTTTGTTTCTTAAACCTTTAATTTTTGTAGCCATAGGATTTTGTTACCTCCTACTCGCGCATATTATACGCACTATGGTAAAAAATGCAAGCGCACAGGTCCAAAAAACCGATAAAATCTAAATAATTTTTAATAACAAAAATAGTTTAACTAAAGACTATATTAGTTTAAATTTATACAAATAATAATCTATTAAAACATTTTCAATGTTTTTGATTAACAACAATTATGGTTGTGTCAGGGCGAATAATAATCTTGTCTTTTTTGTTAAGATGGTTGTTTAAAAACATCACATCAGTAAAGTCGACTGCAGCATCACCTGGAGCATCGGATAAGGTTAAAGCATTAGCAATATTTGTTATGACTTTTCCAGTTACATTAATTGCACCAGCAACTGCACCGGTAACTACATCGGTTAGGCCGAGTCGTTTCTTTTCGCCAATAAAGCCAATTGGTAAATACTCTTTTTGACTAGATGTATATAAAGCTGAGATAAAATCTCCACGTGAACTAAACTCATATTGTTCTTCTTTGAATTCAATTAGCTCTTGAGCTTGTCTAATTTCAAAATTCAATGACATATCTTTTTCTAAAAGTAAAAGATCTTCAAATAATTTATGTGATTCACTATGGCAAAGTAATTGCGCCATATAAACCGCAACCATCTGATTTGCAATAATTACACCTGATATATTAAGGGCTTCTAAAGCAAATCTATTTGATGACTCAAAGATTTCGGCAAATACTTCGACATCTTTTGATAATTCTTTATTTGCTTTAATTTTAATTAAAGCTAAGAAGACATTACTATCAATGTTCTCTTCTGATGCATTATTGTCACTAAGAATGAGAATTTTCTTTTTGCCTTGAGTTTTTGAAATATCTTCTAATAATTCATCAATATCAAAATCGATTGGCAAAATCTTGAGGTTAACTTTACCCTCTTTATTTTCGTTATGTTTTCTAACAGCTTCTTCAATTGCAATGCTTCTATCATTCTGTCCTAAAACATAAAAAGTGAAGGAATTCTTGGCAATTTTCTTTTTAAACGGTACATTTAAGCTACGTTTTTTCGTTAAAATTGTCCTTCTGATATCGGTTTCTTTTTCAGCATTTACAAATAAATAATCCTTATTTCCGTCACAGGTATATCTAAATGCTGGTAAACATGAATTGTATTTGTTAATTGCTTCTTCCACTGAATATGGTTTATCAACTGGATAGAATGAACCATTTCTAAATGAAAGTAATGAATAATAAAGATTTGGATAGTCAACGTTAATTGCGGTCTTAGCAAGAACATGACCAACAATTGTGTTTCTAGAGAAGATTGAAATCTTAGCGTCTTTAAGTTCACTTGAAGCTTTCATCAAGTCATGAATGTTTTTGGTGACACCTTGGTCATTTGTCTCGATAACAATATTTGCTTTCTTTGTGATTGAAATAACGCTCATTAATATCTTAAAAGATATTGAATCATTTTGCTCAGATGCATTTAACCAAGATGAAGCACCTAAAATTGCGATTGATTCTGCTTTAGAAATATTTATTTCTTTTAAAGCTTTTCTAGATGCTGGATTACCGTTTTTAACAAAAACTTTTAAGTGTTTTTTGCTTGTTCCAGTTTCTAAAAATAAGTCATCAATTTCTTCTTGAATTTCGTTTCTATCTTTACTTGAAAGAATAACAATTGTTTTATTTCCTCTCATAAATGAGAGTTCTCTAATTAAATTAGGGCCAACTGCAGACCATTCAAGAATTACAAAATGATGTTTGATTTTAATCTTTCCGATATTGTGAATTCTATGATCGAACATGCTTTGAAGAATTGATGAAGCAAGACCAATAAGAGCTCCACTAAAAGTAATCATTTGCAAAATGGACAAAATAATTTTCATTATGATTACTGAAGTAGGAGCTTGATTATAAATACCACCATTATTCATTGTAAATACAGCGCAATACTCGAGATTTCTCATATATGAATCCCAGTTGATTGCCATGACAAAACCATCAGTATCACCAATGCCATCCATCAAATAAGTCATTACTAATGCGGCGGCTGCAATAAGAATGATGTTATAAACAATTAAAACGTTAAAAATTACAAAATATGGGTGAGAATAGTAAAAGGTTCTAAATCTACTGGATTGTTTTCTTCTTAACATATATAAAGCGTCCTTTTAATTTTATTAAACATTAATTATTATAAATCCTTCTAGCTCTTAAGAAAAGTCTATTATCTAACTGAAAGCAAAGAAAAAGGACTGACATTACATCAATCCATTATTCTTAAGTTGTCAGGGTGTAAAGATTTTAATACAAGTGGAACAAACTTGAAATCTTTGAAACGCATAATCTATTTTAGATATTCTTTTTGATGAACTCCTCAATCTTATCAAAAGGAATTTTGTCGTGATTTAATCCGCCATCGTATAAGTCGCAGTGTGTAGCGTCTTTGACTAATAAAAATTCTTTATTATCACCTTTTAATAACTTAAACGCATCTTGACCAAAATATAAAGAATGGGCTTTTTCCCCATGAACAATTAAAACAGCATTTCTTATTTCAGAAGCATATGTAAATAATCTTGTATTCAATAAAGATGTTCCCGCTGTGATATTCCATCCACCGTTGCTATTTAAGCTGCGAACATGATATCCACGCGGTGTTTTGTAATAGTCATAATATTGTTTAACAAACCAAGGAGCGTCAGTTGGATCATCAACAACTCCACCACCTAATTTATAATTACCATTTTTATAATCTAGTGTTCTTTGATTATTTATAGCCACTCTTGCTTGATATCTGCTTTCTTCATTATTTCCTTCATCATAATAGCCATTGCCAGTCACTCTAGACATATCGTACATAGTAATAGCGACTGTCGCTTTAACTCTTGTATCAATGCATGCGGTTTGAATAGCCATGCCACCCCAACCACAAATACCG